>CAYWMC010000046.1:0-11507 GCA_964459345.1 uncultured Klebsiella sp.
CACTGGCATGGCGGTGCAGGAAGCGGCGGTAGATGTCGTTGATGCCCACTGTGGAGATGGCGTTGATGCTGCTGTCCAGAGAAGACATCGCCGCTGCCAGCGCCGCCGCGATGACGATGCCACTGAGCCCCACGGGCATTTCGTTGAGAATGAACCACGGAAGAATTTCCTCGGCCTTGCGGGTGCCGTCCAGCATCTGCCCGGCTTCCACTGATGGAAACTGCTGATAGAACACATACAGCGCGGTGCCCAGAAACATGTAGAACGCCCAGATCGGCAGACTGCCCAGCACGCAGACCCACACCGCCTTGCGGGCCTCCTTCTCGCTGCGGGCCGCGATGTAGCGCTGGATGACATTCTGATTGGTGGCGTACTCGGTGAGCCAGTTGGTCAGACCAAGGATCAGCATCATCGTGCCAGTCTTGTTCAACAGGGACAGGTCCCAGGTCAGCGGCGTGCTGACGCCCTGATTCCAGTCCGAAAAACTGAGTTTGTTGTGCGCAGCGGCCACCTCGAACACCTGGCCAAGACCGCCAGGCAGAGCCTGCACGATCACCACCAGCATCACCACGCCGCCCAGCATCAGCACGATGGTCTGGATCACATCTGTCCAGATCACGGCCTCGATGCCGCCGATGATGGTGTAGAGCGCCACGAAGCTGCCAGCGATCACCACACTCCAGGTGCTGTCCAGGCCGGTGACTTCCTGAATCAAAAGAGACAAAAGGTACAGAATGGTGCTGATGCGCACCAGCTGCGCGAAGATGAATGTGGCCGCGCCATAGATGCGCACGCCGGGCCCGTAGCGCATTTCCAGATATTCATACGCGGTGGTCAGCGAATAGCGCCGGAAGATCGGAATGAAAAACATCACGGCGATGATGGCTGTCAGCGGCAGCATGAGATTGGGCAGATAGCGCAACCAGGCCGTCTTGAAGCCGTCTGCAGGATAGGCCAGGAAGGTGACACTGCTGATGGAGGTGCCGACCAGACTGAGCCCGATCACCCAGCCGGCAAACTGCCTGCCGCCCAGAAAATACTCTTCAGTCGAGGTGTTGCGGCGGGAGAAGTAGAACCCGACGGCGAGCATTCCCAGCAGGTAGATGACCAGTGTGGCCACATCGATCAAGGGCAGTTTCATGCGCGGGCGAATCCTTCGGGTGTTTCTTGTTGTTGTAGTGCCGGCGCAGGGTGCGCAGCGTGACGAGGCGCCAGTGTAACCGAGAATGGCGGCGCTGCCATGTCTGCACGGCACGCACTGCCACAAAACTGTCACGAGAAAGGACTACCATGCGCTCAGCGAATACGAATGCAATATGTCTCCAATGAGTAGTGAGGTGACACGTGAGCCGAATAGTTTACGGCGTGGCCGGAGAGGGCTCCGGACACACAAGCAGGGCACGGGAAATGCTGCGCCATTTGCAGCGGCAGGGCCACGAAGTACGGGTGGTGGGCTATGACCGCAGCTATGCTGCACTCAAGGAAGAATTTGACTGCCTGGAAATCGAAGGCCTGCACATTGTCAGCCGCGACAACAAGGTCAGCGCCATCGGCACCATCACACACAATCTTCGCCGCGCCCGCCGAGCCATTGTGCGTAACCGGGCCCTGGTGCAACTCTTCGATACCTTCAATCCCGACGTGGTGATCACCGACTTCGAGCCGGCCACTGCCTGGCTTGCCAACTGGCGCAAGATTCCGCTTGTCAGCCTCGACAACCAGCATCGCCTGCGCTACATGAAATTCAGCGTGCCAGCGGGCCTCCTTCTGGACAAGTGGCTGACGCGGCTGATCATCGCGCTGATGATTCCCCGCCCCACGGTATCGCTGGCAACTTCGCTGGTACTGGGCGAGCGCACCAACGCCCACACCCGCATCTTTCCGCCGATCGTGCGCCAGGAAGTGCTCGCTCTGAAACCGCAGGAACAGGACTTTCATCTGGTGTACGTGACGAGTGCCTTTGCGTCGCTGATCGCCGCGCTGAAAGCGTTTCCTGACAGAACGTTCCACGTCTACGGCCATCACGACGAAGCACAGGATCAGAACATTCACTATCGCCGCTTCAGTGGCGACGCGTTCCTCCATGATCTGGCCGCATGCCACTCGGTGATCGCCACCGCGGGTTTCACACTGATGAGCGAGGCCATGTGCCTGGGGAAGCCGTATCTGGCGCTGCCCATGACGGGGCAGTTCGAGCAGCAGGTGAATGCGCTGTTTCTGGAACGCTCTGGCTGCGGAATCAACGCCCGCCGCGCGAGTGTGGAGGTATTGCAGAATTTCTTCGCACGCCAGGCCGAGTTCAAGCGCGGACTCCAGGAATACAACGCTTCCTTGCTGGCCAATGGCTTCCCCCGCTATGGCGGCAGTGCCATCAAGAACACGCTCGACGCTCTGCTGGCCAACAATCTGGTTCTGCCCCCTGCAGAGACTTGCAATGGAGCACCTGGCCATGAAACCCCCGGCAATCAAGTTACTCCCAATGCTGTCCCAACCCCTGTGCGAGGTTCCGATGAACTCTGTGATACGGCACGTTGATCGCTTCGACCGCTTCACCTTTCTGTGGCTGCACGTGACGCTGCAGATTCCCCGTTACCGCGCGGTGCACTGGATATCACGTTCCGGCGATGGCCTGTTGTATGTGCTGGCAGCTCTGGCCGCCTTCGCGCTGGACGATGCGCAGGGCGAGGATTTCTTCAAGGCCGTGGCCGTGGGCTTCGGCCTGGAACGCGCGCTGTACTGGCTGCTCAAGAACAGCATCCGGCGCGACCGTCCCGCGGTGGGTCTGCAGACCTTCCGCGCGGCCATCACCCCTTCGGACCAGTTCAGCTTTCCGTCGGGGCACACAGCGGCGGGCTTCATGTTCGCGACGCTGGTGCTGCAGTTCTATCCGGCGCTGGCGGTGTTCTGCTATGTCTGGGCAAGCCTCGTGGGTGCCAGCCGCGTGCTGCTGGGCGTGCACTACCCGACGGACATTCTGGCCGGCGCTACGCTGGGCAGCAGCTGCGCGCTGCTTTGTCTCGCTTTCCTGTAACTCGACGAGCGCGGCTTACCCTTGCTGTGCCAGTCGGGCTAGACTCTGTCCGACAACGACAACAAAAGGGTCTCCCACCATGCGTTCTTCTTCTGCGCCCCGCGCATTGCTCTGCAATTCCCTGCTGCTCGCCGCTGCCCTGCTGGGCACAGGCAACTCCGTAGACGCCCAACAGAGCGTGGCGCTGCTGGACAGCGCCTGCACCTCACCGCTGGACCAGCCGGTGACCGACCCCGCCACGGGCCGCACCTGGGTGCTGGACTATCCCTGCGACCTGCAGCCTGGGGAGGATGTGACCTTCATCCTCAATCTGCACGGCGGTGGCTCGAACACCCGTTTCCAGCATGCCTATTTCCCGGCCTGGGAACTCAAGGAGAAGTACCGCCTGGTCGTCGCCACGCCCTACTCCCCCGTGGCGCGCTGGCGCACCGAGGACGACGCCTATCTGCAGAACATCGTGACGGCGGTGACCGACGCGGTGGGCAGCGACAATATCCGCGCCTTCTGGCTGGCCGGCCACTCCCAGGGCGGCCTGACCTCGCGCCGTCTGGTCTGCACCGACTTCTTCGCGGACAAGGTGGACGGTTTCCTCAGCCTGTCCGGCGGTCGCCTGGGTGGTGCAGCCACGCGTTCACCCAATGCCGGCCGCCCGCGTCAGGCAGATGCCCCTGCAGCCACCCCCGCCCCTGCCACGGCAGCGACGACGCCAGTGGCCACGCCGGAAGAGCCGGGCTGCGACTTCTCCCACATTTTCGCCATTGGCGAGTACGAGATCAGCGCGCTGCCCGAGACATCAGCCCTGGCGGAGAAGTTCGCCTGCAGCGCCCGCGTGCGCCGGGCTGACATCGTCGATACCGAGCCAGGCAAGACCTATGACAGCCGCAGCCAGAACCCGGGCACACGGGAATGGGGGCTGCTGCCCCGACCGGGCACGGCGCAGGTGTATGAGTACCCGAACTGCGCCAACGGCCGCGTGGTGGCGGATGTCGTGCGCATGGACAAGGGGCACACCGAAGGCCTGGAGCCGAACGTGGTGGACGAGATTCTGCGGCTGATGGTCAGTGCGTCCGGCGGCAGGATCAGTGGCCGCTGAATGCGCTCTGTCTTGCAGGAAGTACGGGCCCTGGTCGGGCTGGAACGCAACAACACCAGCCACGCGGAGAAGCTGATCAGCGCAGGCGGCGCCTTTCTGGGCATCCTGCTGGTGTACTGGCTCAGTGCCACTGTGTTGAGTGAGCCCCTCAGCCGCACCTTGCTGGTGGCCTCCATGGGCGCCAGTGCGGTGCTGCTGTTCGCGGTGCCCCATGGCGCACTGTCCCAGCCGTGGCCGGTGTTTGGCGGCAATGTGCTCTCGGCCATTCTCGGCGTGACGTGTGCGCGCCTGCTCCCGGACCCGCTTCTGGGCGGCGCCCTGGCCGTGGGGCTGGCCGTGGGCGTGATGCACTATCTGCGCTGCCTGCACCCCCCTGGTGGCGCCACGGCCCTGACCGCCGTGATCGGCGGAGACGAGATCCATGCCCTGGGCTACGACTATGTCCTGCTGCCGGTACTCGGCAACGTGCTCTGCATCCTGCTGGTGGCCGTGGCCTTCAATTACGCCTTCGCCTGGCGCCGTTATCCTGCCCACCTGGCCATGCGCCACAAGACGTCCATGGAACCGCCCGCCGCCCTGCAGGAGGTCGAACTGACCCAGGAAGACTTTGCGGCCGCCATGCAGCAGCTCGATTCCTATGTGGATGTCACCGCCGACGGGCTGACGGAACTGCTGGAGCTGGCCAAGGTGAATGCCGCGCGCAACACGACGCACCCGGCCACCATCCAGCCTGGGCGTTGCTACAGCAACGGCCGCATCGGGCGCCTGTGGAGCGTGCGCCAGATCATCGACGCGGCGCAGGAGCAGCACCCGGACAAGGACAAAGTCATCTACAAGGTGCTCGCAGGGCATGGGGCATGGGATACTGCCGTCTGCCTGCGCAAGGAATTTCAGCAGTGGGCACGCTTTGAAGTGGTGCTGGAGAATGGCCGCTGGGTGAAAGTGCAGGAACAGTAGCAAGGCAACAAGGAGACACTCGCAATGCCCGCTTCAACAGACAAGGCACCCTTTCTGGTAGCCGTGGAGATCGCTACCCGCTACCCGGGGGTAGAGCTGAGCACGTCCTATGGCACACCCGCGCTCAAGGTGGATGGCAAGGTGCTGGCCCGCCTGCGTTCGGAAGCCGAAGGCTGGCTGGTGACGCGCTGCGACATGCTGGAGCGCGAGATGCTGCTCAGCGCGGCACCCCATGTCTTTCATCTGACGGAACACTATGTGAACTACCCGATGGTGCTGATCGACCTCACGCAGATTCACCGCGAGGCACTGACGGACATACTGGAGAAAGCCTGGCGCCAGTCGGCGCCCGCCCGCCGTATCCGCGAATATGAGGCAAGCCTCGCCCAATAACCCAGGACGAAAATTCAGGAGATTCCCATGCGTACAACAAGAACAAGCGCGCCCTCTTCCCTGCCAGCCCGCCTGCTGCGTGCCACCACCTGCAGCGTGCTGCTGAGTGTGGCCTGCAGTGCCAGCGCGCAGAGCGACGACACTGCGCGCCTGCAGGCTCTGATCACTGCGCCGCACCGCAGTGCGGACAACATCGCCCGCAACGCCGCCCGCCACCCGGTGGAGACACTGCAGTTCTTCGGGCTGGCGTCCGGGCAGACCGTGGTCGAGATTCTGCCTGGCGGGGGCTGGTATTCGGAGATCATTGCCCCGTTCCTGAAGGGCAACGGCGTCTACTACGCCGCGCACTTCTCGCCCGATTCCCATCTGTCTTATCAGCCGCCCATGCTGCAGGCCTTCAAGGACCGCATTGCCGGCAACCCGGAAGTCTATGGCGAGACGCGCCTCACGCAGTTGTACCCTCCGTCGCAAATGGAGATCGCCCCACCCGGCTCGGCCGACCTGGCCATGAGTTTCCGCAATGTGCACAACTGGATCATGATCGGCACGCAGAAGGAACACTTTGCGGCCTTCTACGCCGCCCTGAAGCCAGGCGGCATTCTGGGCATCGTCGAGCACCGCGCGCCGGCTGGCAGCAGCATGGAAGTGATGGAGACCACGGGCTATGTCACCCAGGACTATGTGATCGAGCTGGCAACAGAGGCAGGGTTCGAGCTGGTGGCTACGTCCGAGATCAATGCCAATCCGCTGGACACCAAGGATCACCCGGAAGGCGTGTGGACACTGCCTCCCACCTGGCGGCTGGGGGATGTGGACAGAGCAAAGTATGCGGCCATTGGCGAGAGTGACCGCATGACCGTGAAGTTCCGCAAGCCGCTGGAGGCAGCCGCGCGTCAGTGAGCGTGGGCGTGTTCGTCTTCAGCCGCACTTTCAAGCCAGCCTGGGTGCTGGAAATAGTGGCCGTACTCATTCAGGGCGGCCTCGATGGCTGGCAGCCCCTGCGCTGAGAACGGCTCACTCTCCAGTGCACTGGCAGCAGCAAGAATCTGTCCGAGCAGGATGTGCAGATTGGCATCCGCCGCGGGGGCGAGCTGACACTGCGCGATCATGGTGGCCACACTGCCCTTGATGGCTTGCGCCAGTTGTTGTGCCTGTGCTGCCGACAACTGCCGGGCGGCCCAGGCGGGGGCGAGCATGGCGCTTGCCACCCGAATTTCCGTCATGCCCCGGCGCAGGGCCTCGTCGGTTTCCCAACGCTGGTCGCCATTCAGGCTCAGCGCCCCGGCAGCACCATGGTCGTGCGCCTGCGCGCCATGGCTGGCATGGTCGTCGGCAGCCTGGGCCACCACCTTGCCAGCGCCGGCACACAGAAACAGAACACCAGCAATCAATACAGCTGCACGGGGCTTGAACATGGCCTTCTCCTGCGGGATACGCCGCACGATGGGCACCGTGCGGCGTTCATGGCAACACGCTGAACCTCAGCGCGCGGTGTACTTCGTGAACGCACCACCCGCCTGGCTCAGCGAGTTCGGGCCTTCGGCGGCATAGACATTGCCATCAGCATCCACGGCCACGCCTTCCCCGGCGGTGCCCTGTTCCAGGCGGTCTTCACGTTCGAAGGGCTGAATCAGGCCGGTCACGACATCATTGTCGATATCGCCGATGCGCACGCCGTTGCGCCAGTTCGGGTGACTGGTGGGGCTGGACTCGGAGTCGATGGCATACAGCTTGTCATCCGGCGTGATGAACAGGCCGCTGATACGGCTGAACATGTAGCGGGATTCCAGATAATTGCCTTCCTGGTCGAAGATCTCGATGCGGTGATTGCCCCGGTCGGCCACCCACAGACGGCCGCGGGAATCGAATTCCATGGCGTGGGGCGTACGGAACTCGCCGTGCTGCACGCCGATCTGGCCCCACTGCTTGATGAAGGTGCCGTCCGGCGCGAACTTCATGATGCGCGAGGTTTCGCCATTGGCGCGGCCTTCGGCCATCTGCTGATTGCTGATCATGCCCTGGGCATTGTGACCGTCGGACACGTAGATGCTGCCGTCAGGGCCCACGATCACGTCGTTCGGCTGGTTGAAGTGCGCTTCGTCGTTGCCAGTCTTGCCGGGCGTGCCCAGGCTGAGCAGCAGCTCGCCGCTCGGGCTGAACTTGTGCACCTGCTGGCCCTTGGTCTCGTCGGCATTGGTGGCGAAGTCGGTCACCCAGACATTGCCTTCGCTGTCCACGTGAATGCCGTGGGGCGTCACCATCACACCGGCACCGAAATTGGCCAGCACGGCGCCAGTGTTGCGGTCGAATTTGAAGATCGGGTCCACCAGATTGGTGTCACAGGTTACCGGCGCACCGGCGCCGAAGCTGCCAGCGCCGCAGCGCTCGTAGGCCCAGATCTGCCCGTCGATCGGGTCGATGTCGATGCCTGCGGTGGAACCCCAGGTGCGGCCGGCTGGCAGCTCGCCCCAGTTGCGGGTGACGACCGGGTTCGGATTGGGCATGCCCACGCCGCTGATGACATTGCCGACAGGCGCGGCCGCGACCGGAGCCGCTACAGGCGCAGGGGCTGCGGCAACGGGCGCCGGGGTGGCTGTGGCGGCGGTGGGAGTGGTGGCATCGCTGCACGCGCCAAGCAGCGCCGCAGAGGAAATCAAGGTGAACAGCAAAGTGCGTGAAGTAGGCATGGTGGCTCCTATTAATGATTGTTATTGATCAGGGCTGGTCGACTCGTCGCAGAGCTTGAGTGGGAGGATACGGACTTTTGGCGCGGCTTGCCAACTCCTGCGGCCGGCGCTGGTGTTCCACTTGCCGCACCTGCACCGGCGCAGCGCATGGCGCTGGAGCCATGGCGCGCCGGCAGCCGCAGACGTCAGGCGGACTTGAGCAGGGCCAGCAACTGGTCCTTCAACAGCAGACGCTGCTTCTTCAGCTCTTCGATGTAAGTATCACTGCTGACTTCAGTGCCGTGTTCGATGCGGTGAATCTCGTGATCCCTGGCGTGGTATTCGTCAAAGAGCCGGGAGAAGTGACTGTTCGACATTTTCAGCGCGTGGATCTGCTCGCGGTACTCCGGAAGTTCGTGTACCAGATCGTGCTTTTCTACCTGCATGGTGACTCCTGTTTGTGAGTGTGTGTGATTCATCCTTGCACACCGCGCACAGGATTTCAGTGCGATTCCCCCCGCAGCTGGCGTAAAGTGCGTTTGCTTTGCACTGGATCAAGAAAGCCTGCTGGAGATGACGGATTGGGCCTCACGCACGAACAGAAACTCGGCGGCATGTTTGCCGCCAGCGCCTACCTTGCCTGGGGTCTGGCGCCACTGTACTTCAAGTCCCTGGAATTCATTCCCGCCGCCGAGATCGTGATGCACCGCATCGTCTGGTCCTTCGCGCTGCTGCTGGGCCTGCTCATCGCCCGGCAGCAGGTGCTGCGGGTCTGGACCATGCTGCGCACTCCCCGCCTGCTGGGCTGGATGCTGCTGACGGCAGTACTGCTGATCGGCAACTGGGGCCTGTTCATCTGGGCCGTCAACAATGCACACCTGCTGGATGCAAGCCTGGGCTACTACATCAATCCATTGTTCAATGTGCTGCTGGGCATGGTGTTTCTGGGCGAGCGGCTGCGGCCCCTGCAATGGGCTGCGGTGGCGCTGGCCTGCAGCGGCGTTCTCATCCAGCTGCTCGCTCTCGGGTCGCTGCCCTGGGTGGCTCTGGTGCTGGCGTCGAGCTTTGCGCTGTACGGACTGCTGCGCAAGACTCTGGACATCGATGCCATCAGCGCGCTGTTCATCGAATCGCTGCTGATGCTGCCCGCCGCGCTCTGGTACTGGTGGCAGCAGGCCGACAGCAGCGCTGCGAACCTGCTGGCCAATGCGTGGACGCTCAATGTCTGGCTGGCGGCTGCCGGCGTGATCACCACGGTGCCCCTGCTGTGTTTCATCGGCGGGGCACGGCGCCTGCAACTCTCCACCATGGGTTTCTTCCAGTACATCGGCCCCAGCTTCATGTTCGTGTTCGGCGTGTGGCTGTTCGGCGAAACCCTGGCCCCGGCCAGGCTGCTGACCTTCGGCTTCATCTGGGTGGCACTGGCGGTGTATTCCGCAGATGCCATCCGCCACAGCCGTCGTGCGCACCAAAACATGCCACTCGCCACCTGAGGGCGCGCCCCGACGGTGCATAACGCACCAGTGCACGCCGCAAAAATCTGCAAGTCCTTGTAATTGAAGCTTTCTGCGCCTTGGCACGGATGATGCGAGCATCCCCGTCACTATCCACGCATGTTCCACTCACGCGACTTCCACAGGGACTCCCATGACACAGCCTTTTACTCGCAAACTGCTTGCTCTCCTGATTGCTACCGCTTCCGCCCCCGGCGCCCTGGCGCAGACGGGCTCCAATCCGGAAGAAATCGTGGTTTCCGGCCGCCGCGTCTCCACTGCCGCCAATGCCATCGGACAAGACTCGGTCTCCAACTCCGTGGGCGTGACCCGCGAAGCACTGCTCTCGGCTCCCGCCGGCATCTCCGGCCTCAAGATGCTCGAGACCCTGCCTGGCTTCAACGTGCAGACTGACGGGGCGCTGGGCCTCTACGAATTCGGCAACTCGGTCACTGTCCGCGCCTTCAACCTGCAGCAGATCGGCTTCGTGCTGGACGGCATCCCCATGGGCCGCAGCGACGCCTTCGGGGGCAGCCCGATCTTCCGCTATGTGGACAACGAGAACCTGGGGCGCGTGCAGGCGTCCCCTGGCGCGGGCGACGTGTCGCAGCCCGCCTATGCCTCGCTGGGTCCGATCGTCGAGTACCACTCCATCGACCCGTCCGACGAGTTCTCGGCCACCATCTCCCAGTCACTGGGCGAGTTCAGCCTGGACCGCAGTTTCATCAAGATCCAGAGCGGACAGCTGGGCATGTTCTCCGGCTACATCAGCCGCTCCAAGACAGACTCCGACCTGTGGCGCGGGGCCGGTGACATCGACCGCGAACACCTGGAAGCCAAGGCCGTGATCGACTTCAGCGACGTCACCAAGCTGACCACCAATGTGGTCTACAACGACTTCTTCGATTTCGACTCCCCCGGCATGACCATCGCTCAGTACGAGTCGGCCACCCCCGACCTGGGCGGCAAGACCGGCCGCGATCTGGGCTACATCGGCTATGTGCCGGACCTGGGCGTGGGCGCCGCCGTGCCGTTCCAGAATGCCAACTACACGTACTACTACGAAGACCGCGTGAACATTCGCAAGGACTTCCTGCTGGGCTCCACACTGGACACGCAGGTGAACGAGAACCTCAGCCTCACGGCCACGGCGTATTTCGAGGACAAGGACGGTTATGGCGTGTCGCCAGACGGCTATGCCAACACCCTGACCTTCTACAACCGTCAGCGTACCGCCGGGCTGGCAGTGACCGCTCCGCGCGGCGTGCAGTACGGCCTGTCCGACGTGGGCGGGGAACGCTCCGGCCTGGTGCTCAAGGGCGTGTGGGACACCGGCGCCAATCAGTTCGAAGCCGGTGTCTGGGTCGAGAACGATGACTATGACCGTACGCAGTTGCGTCTGAACAAGACGGGTGGCAACCCCGCCGGCCGCGTGCTGGAAAACGAGGTGGCGTACTTCCGCCGCGAGTACGACAGCGTGCGTGAAACCACGCAGCTGTTCGTGAAGGACACCTACCGGATGATGGACGGCAAGCTGGCCATCGAAGGGGGCATCAAGGCGTTGTCCATCGACTACAAGCTGTCCGGCTATCGTGACTTCGCCGACTATGCGCTGACCAACGGCACCCGCGGCTACGGCCCGCAAACCGTGAAGGCCAGTTACGACGACCATTTCCTGCCCATGATCGGCGCGCTGTATGCGCTGAATGAACAGACACAGATTTTCGCCTCGGCGTCGCAGAATTTCGCGCTGCCACGCGGGGCAGACGATGTGTTCGCCATCGCCAGCCCCGTGGCCGTGCCGGCGCCGGATGCGGAAGAATCCGACAACTACGAGATCGGCATCCGCACCAATCAGCCTGAGTACTACGCCG
>CAYWMC010000047.1:0-11377 GCA_964459345.1 uncultured Klebsiella sp.
TGTTGGCGGATTTCATCGAAGTCGATTCGGTGTTTGAAAAAGCGGCGGAAGAGTCATTCAGCAAGATCACCACCCTGACGCAGGCACAGGGCTTCAAAGTCGTGCAGCTGGGCTGACACGCTGTTGCCAAAAATGCAGGGAGAGCAGTGCCTTTTGCGGCTCCCCTGCTATAATGCGCGCCTTTCCAACATCCCGCCCGATTACAATAAAAACGCATTGGGTCACGCAACACAGTCATTCAGGTACCCACATGAAGAAGTTTCCGCCCCCCTTTTACCGCTGGCGCCCGCACCCCTGGCACGGACTTGAAGTCGGCCCGGACGCCCCGCGTCTGGTGCATGCGTTCATCGAAATCTGCCCCTTCGACCTGGTGAAGTACGAAGTCGACAAGACTACCGGCTATCTGCGGGTGGACAGACCGCAGCGCTCCTCTTCCCAGCACCCTACTCTGTACGGGTTCATTCCGCGTACCTATTGCGGCACGCGTGTCCGCGATCTGATGGAAGGTGCAGCACGTGGTGACGGCGACCCGCTCGACATCTGCGTGATCAGCGAACGTCCCATTTCCAAGACGGAAATCATTCTGAATGCCAAGGTGATTGGTGGCTTGCCGATGCTGGATGGCGGAGAAGCGGATGACAAGATCATCGCTGTACTGCAGAACGACCCGCTGTTCGCCGACATCGAAGACATCAGCGAGCTGCCGCCAGCTCTGATCGAGAGAATGCGTCACTACTTCCTGACCTACAAACTGATTCCAGGTCAGGAGAACAAGGTGTCCATCGGCGCAGCCTACGGCTTCGAGCATGCCAAAGTCGTTATTCAGGCAGCGATGGATGACTACGAGACGGAGTACGGTTCTTCCAATTGAGGGAGGAATCTGTCTGTGGGAGCGGGCCCTGCCCGCGAACAGCTGTCAGTTTCCTTTGAGTTGTTTGCAAGGGTTCGCGGGCAAGCCCGCTCCCACAAAGCCCCGCCGCAAGCCTAGCGGCAAACCATTCCTGAAGATTCCGTCGCGCAAGTTCCGCCGGCTTCTCGTGTATCCCCACTGTGCCGTACGGCCGTCACCTGTGCCATCACCGAGATGGCGATTTCAGCGGGGGTCTTGCTGCCTATCTGCAATCCTATCGGCGCATGCAGCCGGTCAATTTCTTCCGGTGTCAGGCCCAGCTCCGGCAGGCGCAGGCGGCGGTTCGCAGAGGTTCTGTCCGACCCCATGGCGCCCACATAGAAGGCTTGCGTCTTCAACGCCTCCATCAGGGCCATGTCGTCTACACGCGGATCATGAGCAAGGGCAATCACGCCACTGTAGGGATCACTGAAATTCTCCCGCACCACGTCATCCGGCAGCTCGGACGTGACATGCACCCCTTCCACATGCCAGTTGCCCAGATAGTCCGGGCGCGGGTCGCACAGCGTCACATCGTATTCCAGCGCCAGCGCCATTTCGGCGACATATCTTGCGACATCACCAGCACCCAGCAGCAGCAGTTTGTAGCGCGGGCTGAGGCTGTGCAGCATGGTGTCGTCATTCAGGATCACTGCCTCGTCCGAGGCACTGTGCTGCACGCTGATGCGGCCATTGTGCAGATCCACCAGCCTGCTGACCCGCTGATGGGCTTCGAGGGAATCCGCCAGAGCGCTGAATACCTCGCGGTTCTGTGCATCCGGGGCGATGTATTCCAGCAGCACATGCAGCTGGCCACCACAGGGCAGCCGCAGACGCGCAGCCTGTTCGGCAGTGATGCCGTATTTCACGACGAAGGGCTTCAATTCGAGGTCGTATTGCGACTTCAGGCTGCCGTCCCGCAGCTGTACCAGGAAGTCTTCCTCGATGCAGCCGCCGGAGATGGAACCCGCGATCTCGCCATCCAGTGTGCAGGCCATCATCGAGCCTATGGGCCTGGGTGAAGAACCCCAGGTGCGCAGGATCGTGCACAGCCACACTGGCCTGTCGTGAACCAGCCATTCGAGAACACTGCTGATGATGTGTTGCTGACCGCTCTGCATGGAATTGCCTCTACTGCCTGTTGCCTGTGCCTTTCGCGAGACCGGAGCTTACAGCAACAGCGCGCGGCAGCACAACGTGACGCAGGCCACGCAGCGCCTGTCCTGCGACCGTCACACGACTCTGGTTTTCCAGCCCCCGCGCATGAAATAGAAGACGCCAACGACGCCCAGCAATATCTCCGCCAGGAAGATGGCCCAGAACACGCCGTACGGCCCCATATCCAGCATCGTCGCCAGAAAATAGGCCACTGGAATCTGCACGACCCAGTAGCAGAAACCGTTGATCCAGGTCGGTGTCATGGTGTCGCCCGCGCCGTTGAAGGCCTGAATAGCCACCATCCCCAGGGCCATGAACCCGAAGCTGTAACTCATGATGAGCAGGGCATCGATGCCATAGGCCACGGCATTGGGTTCCTCGGTGAAGAATCCCATGATTGCCTGCGGAAACACGATCAGGACCAGCGCCACAGCCATCATGTAAGTGACGTTGTACTTGGCTACCTGCCACACGGTATCCACGGCACGCTGCACCTTGCCGGCCCCCAGGTTCTGCCCAACCAGTGTCGCCACCGCATTGCTCAGCCCCCAGGCAGGCAGGATGACGAACATCATGACCCGCACCGCGATGGTGTAGCCTGCTACCGCGTCGCTGCCATAGGCGGACACCAGGCGCATCAGGAACACCCAGCTCGCCGTCGCGATCAGGAACTGGGCAATGCCGCCTACCGAGATGCGGATCAGCGCCAGCACCACGGAGATCTTGATGACCAGGTCTTTCAACCCCAGCTGAATCCGGCGATTGCTGGCACACAGATAATAGAGCTGGTAGAGCACGCCCACGCCTCTGCCGATATTGGTCGCCACAGCAGCCCCCGTCACGCCCATGTCGGGAAACGGACCCCAGCCGTAGATCAGACAAGGGTCCAGCACGATGTTGATGCCGTTGGCCAGAATGAGGGAGCGCATTGCAATGCTGGCGTCGCCAGCGCCGCGGAAGATGCCGTTGTTGAGGAACAGGAAGACGATGGTGAAACAACCACTGAGCATGATCTGCGTATAGCCCGTGCCCATGGCCACTACCTCGGCGTCGGCGCCCATCAGACCCAGTATTTTTCCTGCATAGAAGTAGCCCACTACGCCGACAAAGACGGAGACGAACACCCCCATCCACAGTGCCTGACCGGCGGCGAAGGCTGCGCCGCGGGCGTTCTCCTCACCGATGCGGCGGGCCACCATCGCTGTTGTGCCCATGCTCAGACCAATGGCCACGGCATAGAGCAGGGACATCACCGCTTCGGTCAGGCCGACCGTCGCCACGGCTTCGGCACCAAGCCCGGCCACAAAGAAGATGTCCACGATGGCAAACACAGACTCCATGGCCATTTCAAGAATCATGGGCACGGCCAGCAGAAACGTGACGCGCGCGATGGAGCCTTCGGTGTAATTGAGCGTAGAACTGCCGGCAAGGGCCTCTTTGAACAGCGCAAGGCCGGCGCGGAATTTTTTGACAGACATGAGAAATCCAGAATGAAAGTGAGCGGAGCGCAGAGCCAGGCGGCTCTCGACGCAAGTCAGGGAGTCTTCAGCGGGCGGAATGATCCATTGGGCGTTTGCTCCTTTCTTCAGGGATTCTGGAAAGTGCGCGGATTATAGGCAAAGCCAATTGCCTTGTCGTGCAAAAAAATTCCCTGAAACTCTTTGCCAAAGCGGCGTGGCAGGATTAACGTACACCCCCGTCAGAAGCGGGCAGAGCCGCTTGTCTGCTGGCCTCCACCCTTCCGCTGCGCCCGATCAAGAGAGAAAAGATGAGCATTGTTTTATTTGTCCTGGGATTGGTTTTTCTGGTGGTGGGCGCGGAGGCTCTGGTCAAGGGCGCCTCGCGACTCGCCGCTGCTTTCCGTGTTTCCCCACTCATCATCGGCCTCACCGTCGTCGCCTTCGGCACCAGCGCCCCGGAACTGGCTGTCAGTATCAAGGCCGCGCTGGCCGGCCAAGCCAATATCGCCATCGGCAATGTCGTTGGCAGCAATATCTTCAACGTGCTGTTCATCCTTGGTATCTCGGCGCTCATCGTTCCCCTGGTGGTATCGGCACAACTGATTCGACTCGACGTCCCCCTGATGGTGGCGCTCTCTGTCATCGTCTTCCTGATGGCGCTGGATGGATCGCTCAGTCGCATAGATGGCGTGATTCTGGTGGCAGGTCTGATTGCCTATGTGCTTTTCCTGATCGTGCAGAGCCGCCGCGACAACTCGGCAGCCGATGCTGCAGCGGCGGCAGGCGTGGACAATCCCGAAGAACTTGCTGCAGCAGTGCACAATCCCCAGTGGCTGCTCAACCTGAGCCTGGTCTTTGGCGGCCTCGCGCTGCTGGTGCTCGGCTCACGCTGGCTGGTGGATGCCGCCATCGAGTTCGCGCAGTACTTCGGTGTGAGTGAACTGGTCATCGGCCTGACCATTGTGGCGGCAGGAACCTCCATGCCGGAAGTGGTGACATCCATTGTCGCTGCGCTGCGGGGGGAACGTGACATTGCAGTGGGCAATGTGGTGGGCAGCAATATCTTCAATCTGATGGGGGTGCTGGGTATTGCCAGTGCCGTGGCCCCCAATGGCATTCCGATCTCCGATGCCGTCATCGCCTTCGACCTGCCCATCATGATTGCAGTGGCCTTTGCCTGCGTGCCCATCTTCTTCACGGCGGGTGTCATTCGCCGCTACGAAGGCGCCATTCTGTTCGGCTATTACATTCTCTATACGCTTTACCTGATCTTCGCCTCCACGCAACACGACCTGCTCTCCGAATACAGCGACATCATGCTGTACTTCGTAATGCCTATCACCGCGCTGACCATCGCCATTACCGTGGTGCAGGATATCCGGCGTCGTCGCAAGACCCTGCGTTCCGACTGATCACGACTGCAGCCGGAACGGCGCGTGCCGCTGTTCCAGCCGCAGCAGCACCGCCTTGGCTTCAAGCCCGCCCCCGAATCCTGTGAGAGTCCCTGTACTGCCAATGACCCGGTGACAGGGAATCACGATGGGCAATGGATTGCGGCCATTGGCAGCACCGACTGCGCGACTGGCCTGTGGCTTGCCGATCTGCCTTGCCACCTCGCCATAGCTGCGCGTCTGTCCGTAAGGAATTGTGCGCAGGGCTTCCCAGACCTGCTGCTGAAACGCTGTCCCGCGGGGAGAAAGGGGCAGCGTGAAGCTGGTCAGCTCGCCACCGAAATAGGCCGCGAGCTGACGCTTCACCTCGCCAAAGGCGCTGTCATCCGGCAGCCACACCTCTGCATGGCGCATGCGCCCCTTGCCCTCGGGAAAGCCAATCAGACTGAGCTGCTCGCCAGCACCGGCCAGCAACAGGTCACCAATTGGCGACGGAAAATATGTGTAGTGAACCTGCATCGCTGTCTCCTCGTGTTGCATTCAATTCGTCAGTGAGTGTGCGTAGTGGCGCCATAGCAGAAGCACGGCATAGGCGCGCCACGGACGCCAGCGTTCGGCCAGCGTCAGCAGTGCAGCCGGGCTGAGGGTCTCTCCCGGCAGGGCCGCAGCACGCAGCAGAATCAGATCGCTGTGGGGAAAGGCGTCTGCATCATTGAGCGCACGCAGAGCGATGTACTGTGCTGTCCACGGCCCGATACCGGGAATCTGTTGAACGCGCGTGACAAATGCTGGCGTGTCCATGCTGCCATCGAATCGCAGTTCGCCGTCGAGCACTGTACGCGCCAGCTGCTGGATCGCGACGATACGCCGTGTGGTAATCCCCAGTCCGGAAAGCTCAGCTTGAGCGAGAACCTCGGGCTGCGGAAATACCCGCGTCAACGCTGCATTGCCTGCACTGACATACGCTGGCCCACAGGCGGCTGCAAGCCGTGAGACGAGCGTCGTGGCACCTTTCACCGACACCTGTTGTCCGATGATGGCGCGAACCGCCACTTCGAAACCATCCCAGGCCACCGGCACACGAATGCCAGGATGCGCCGCGAGGGCCGCTTGCAGGCGCGGGTCTGCCGACAGGTGCGCTTCGATCTCCGAACTTACCGCCTTCAGATCGAACATCACCTTGACCCGTTCGACGACCTGCGCCAGCGCGCGAATCTGCGAGCTGTGCAGGCGCAGCAGCGCCTGGTGCGAACCCTCGAGAAACTGCACATGGAATTCAGTGGCATCGCCATTGAGCATGATCGTTCTGGAATAGCAATCCTGCGTGACGTGCTCCACGCCAGGAATCGCCCGCAGGCGCAGGTAGTCGAGCATGGCGCGCCAGTCGAAGGGTGGCCGGTAGCTCAGTCGCAACGTGATGTCGCTGTGAGCCGGCGCTGTCAGTGCGTTCGTGTCTGCACCTTTGCGCAGCGAGCTGGGAGCTCTGCCGTAGACCTGCTGAAACACTGCATTGAAGCGCCGCACACTGCTGAAGCCAGCTGCAAAGCAGATGCTCGCCATGGGCAGTTGCGTTTCGTCGATCAGCTTCTTGGCAAAGTGCAGACGCTGCGTGTTGGCGACAGCCAGCACCGACACCCCCAGATGTTGCTGGAACAGTCGGGAAAGCTGGCGTTCGCCGATGTCCAGTGCGGCTGCCAGGGCAGGCACGCCTCCCTCGTCAAGCACACCTCTGGCGATCAGCTGCAAGGCCCGCGACACCGTATGTGAGCTGCCAATCCAGGCTGGTGTGCCAGGCGCGGATTCGGGGCGGCAACGCAGGCAGGGCCGGAAGCCCGCCTCTGCCGCAGCGGCTGCACTCGCATACAGACGGATATTCTCCTTGCGGGGAATGCGCACCGGGCAGATTGGCCGGCAATAGATGCCGGTGCTCAGCACGCCAATGAACACACGTCCGTCGAAATGCGGATCGCGGGCCTGGCGAGCCTGCTCGAATTCGTCTGGGTGCCACTGCACGGCGCTGCGCTCTCCTGCCCACATGGATGAATGAAGCGCAAATTACCACAGCGGCGGCACCGCGTACTGGCCGTTTTCGGACGTCAATAAAAAATGGGCGCTGCCTTGCGGCAACGCCCATCGTTTGTCAGCGCCTTGCTGGAAAGGCGACTGTTGAGGGCTCAGCGCCCCTGTGCCTCCAGCGCGATATGCGCCTGGGCAATGACGTACTGGCGAATCGCGTCAGCATCAGCATCTTCAAGCGAGCTGGCGAAAGACACCATGCCACCGCTGGTCAGCTCGCCATCCACAACGACCGCTTCGAAGGCTTCCAGGGTCTGCAGACGCGGGCTGTAGCGCAGGTCGGGGAACGTGCCTACGCTGGCACTGATCGCAGCTGGACCATGGCAAACGCTGCACAGGCGGGCATATACCTGCTCACCGTGGGCGATGGTCTCGTTGACAGCTGTCAGCGGGGGCGGATTCAGTTCGCCGGCCGCTGTCACTTCTGCTGGCAACTCATTTGGCAACTGCGCTGTGCCACCGATCTTGAATACCAGGATGCGGGAGTTGTTGTTGGACGCGCGGGTGGTGGAGCCAATGGCACCAGCGCCCACAGTCGGGAGTGAACGTCCGCCGGAGAGCACGGCAACATGCTGCACACCGTCCACCAGGAAGGTGATCGGAGCGGCCACAGTCATGGCCTGTGTCACGCCGGCCCACAAACGCTCACCTGTCTCGTCACGGTAAGCCACGAACTCGCCCGCCGCATTGCCCTGGAATACCAGGCCACCGGCCGTGCTGAGCACACCCGCTGCATCCGTCGGGTCCAGCTGGGGCACACGCCAGGCTTCACGCTGCGTCACCGGGTCCCAGGCCAGCAGGTAGGACTGCCGCGTCGGCGCTGCTGTACCCGCAGCACTGATCAAAGCCGCACCAGCCGCGAAGTCGGTGCCGGTATTCCAGCCACGCTCGGACGTGATGAACTCCGTTTCTCCGGAATAGCCCATGATGTTTTCGCGGGCGGCCAGATAGACCAGGTTGGTGCGCTGACTGAATGACATGGGGTGCCAGTTGTGCCCCCCCAGTGCGCTCGGCTGCACAATCAGAGGCACGCCGGTTTCGTTGTAGCGCGCTTCGGGGATTTCCACGGGACGATCGGTTTCCAGATCGATGTGGGTGGCCCAGCTGGTCGGCACGAATTTCTCGGCCGTGATCAGCTGACCAGTGGCGGCATCCAGCACGTAGAAGAAGCCGTTCTTGGGCGCCTGCATGACCACGCGGCGCTCGGCACCATCGATGGTCAGATCAGCCACGATGATGTGCTGAGTGGCGGTGTAGTCCCAGGTCTCGCCCGGGGTGGTCTGGTAGTGCCAGCGGTAGGTGCCATCATCGGGATTGATGGCCATGATGGATGTCAGGAACAGGTTGTCACCGCCGCCGGGGCTGCGCAGACTCTGATTCCAGGGTGAACCGTTGCCCACGCCGATATAAAGCAGATTGAGATCGGCGTCATAGGCCATGGAATCCCAGACAGTGCCGCCACCGCCCAGTCGCCACCACTCGCCGTTCCAGGTCTCCGCGGCAGTCGCAAGTTCAGGCTGCTCGAAGCCGTCCGCAGGATTGCCCGGGACTGTGTAATAGCGCCAGTTCTGTTCGCCGGTGTTGGCGTCATAGGCCGTGATGTAGCCGCGCACGCCGTACTCTGCACCACCGTTGCCGATGATGACCTGACCTTTGACGATGCGGGGGGCACCAGTGATGGTGTAGGGCTTGGTCTGGTCGACTGTCACCACGCTCCAGAGCTCTTCGCCAGTGGCAGAGTCCAGCGCAATCAGGCGGCCATCGAGTGTGCCGACGAAGACCTTGCCATCCCACACTGCCACGCCGCGGTTCACCACGTCACAGCAGGCATCCACACCCTTGGCCGGGTCCACTTTCGGGTCAAAGGCCCACAGGGGCTCCCCGGTGCGCACGTCGAACGCCTTGACGTGGCTCCACGCGGTACTCAGGTACATGGCACCATCGACGACGATGGGCGTGGCTTCCTGGCCACGGCTGGTATCCATGTCGGCATACCAGGCCAGACCCAGCTGACTGACATTTTCAGTCGTGATCTGATCGAGGGGGCTGAACCGCTGTTCGCCGTAATCGCGACCATTGCTCATCCAGTTGCCTGGCTCGCTGTCTGCGGCCACCAGACGCGCCGTGTTGACTGCGGCTGCGTACGGAGCTGCCGCGGGCTGCGACGCAGCGGGGGCGGTGGAGGCAGCAGGCGCCGGGGTATCCGTGGCAGGGCCGCAGGCCGCTACCAGCAGCGCGGCCGACACCAGCGCTGACAATCTCACAATTTTCGACATAGTAGAAATTACCCTTGTTTTTATGTTTGAGCAGAATCCAGTCCCTGACCAATGCGTCTCCACCGCTCCATCGCGCGAGGGCAGTATACACACCCTCCCGCGTGTTTAGCGACCCGCCGCAGGCATTCTTGTAGCCCGGCCAAGGCGCTCTGGTGTATAGTGCCGGCCCAGTTTCCTTCAGCAATTCAAGACCCTGTACGAGTGAGCCACGATGAGCGACAAAACCAGTGACAAGAGCACCCGCAAGTATTCCAGCCAGGTAGTGGACGGCGTCGAACACGCGCCAAGTCGCGCCATGTTGCGTGCCGTGGGCTTCGGTGACGACGACTTCAAGCGACCGCAGATTGGCATTGCGTCCACCTGGAGCATGGTGACTCCGTGCAACATGCACATCAACAAACTGGCTGAAGAAGTGAACCGGGGCGTGGATGCCGCGCAGGGCAAGGGCATCATTTACGGCACCATCACCGTGTCCGACGGCATCTCCATGGGCACCGAGGGCATGAAGTACTCCCTGGTATCCCGTGAAGTGATCGCCGATTCCATCGAATCCGTGTCCGGCTGCATGGGCCATGACGCCGTCATCGCCATCGGTGGCTGCGACAAGAACATGCCGGGCTGCATCATGGGCATGGCGCGACTGAACCGCCCGTCTCTGTTCATCTATGGCGGCACCATTCAGCCAGGCAAGAACCACACTGACATCATTTCCGTGTTCGAAGCGGTGGGCGGACATGCCAATGGCCGCGTCTCCGACATCGAGTTGAAGCAGATCGAGGAAACCGCGATCCCCGGACCAGGCTCCTGCGGCGGCATGTACACCGCCAACACCATGGCCTCTGCCATCGAAGCGCTGGGCATGAGCCTGCCCAACAGCTCTGCCCAGGACGCCATCTCCGCCGAGAAGGTAGACGACTGCCTGCGCGCCGGCGAAGCCGTCATGGAATTGCTGCGCCGCGACATCAAGCCTTCCGACATCATGACCCTGGCAGCCTTCGAGAACGCCATCAAGGTGGTCATTGCGCTGGGGGGCTCCACCAATGCCGTGCTGCACCTGCTGGCGATTGCACACACCGTGGGCGTCGAGCTGACGCTGGACGATTTCACTCGCCTGGGCAAGGACACGCCGCTGCTGGCTGACCTGCGTCCGAGCGGCCGCTTCCTGATGTCCGAACTGATCAAGATCGGCGGCATTCAGCCCCTGATGAAGATGATGCTGGACCGCGGCATGCTCCACGGCCACTGCCTGACCGTCACCGGCAAGACGCTGGCCGAGAACCTGAAGGATGTGCAGCCCTACCCGGCTGGTCAGGAGATCATTCAGGCCTTCGACAAGCCCATCAAGAAGGACAGCCACCTGGTGATTCTGCGCGGCAATCTGGCCCCCCGGGGCGCCGTGGCCAAGCTGACTGGCAAGGAAGGTCTGGCCTTCACCGGCACTGCCCGGGTGTTCAATTCCGAGGAAGAAACCCTCAAGGGCATTCTCGATGGCACCGTCGTCTCCGGCGATGTGCTGGTCATTCGCTTTGAAGGGCCGAAAGGCGCCCCGGGCATGCGTGAAATGCTCAGCCCCACGTCGGCCATCATGGGCAAAGGTCTTGGCAAGGATGTCGCGCTGATCACTGACGGACGTTTCTCCGGCGGCAGCCACGGCTTCGTGGTCGGGCACATTACGCCGGAAGCGATCGAAGGCGGCCCGATTGCCATCGTGCAGGACGGCGACACCATCACCATCGATGCGCAGACCCATGAAGTGAAGCTGCATCTGAGTGACGAGGAAATCGCTGCCCGTCTGGCGAAGTGGCAGAAACCCGCTCCACGTTACACCCGTGGCGTGCTGGCCAAATATGCGAAGACTGTCTCATCCGCCTCGGAAGGCGCTGTGACAGACAAGTATCTTTAGTCACACTGCAGACATCTTTGTCACATCACCAGGGTAGAACTGTCGCATGCTGCACACCTATCACCTGAGCAATGAGCACTGCCTGATTGCCGGACCCGACGAGAACACCACGGAGTCCATCGGCACGGCCTTGTGGCTGGACCTCGTCGATCCTGACGACGAGGAGCGTACGCTCGTGGAAGTGCTGCACCGGCAGACACTGCCGGCTACCGAGGACGTGGGCG
>CAYWMC010000048.1:0-11334 GCA_964459345.1 uncultured Klebsiella sp.
GGCAGCGTGGATGATGGCAAGAGCACGCTTATCGGCAGACTGCTGCACGATTCCAAAATGATTTACGAAGACCAGCTCAGCGCCATCAAGGCCGACAGCGTGAAATCGGGGACTACCGGTGGCGCCATTGACCTTGCGCTGCTGGTGGATGGCCTGCAGGCAGAACGTGAGCAGGGCATCACTATCGACGTGGCCTATCGTTATTTCTCGACGTCGCGGCGCAAGTTCATCATCGCCGACACTCCCGGCCATGAACAGTACACCCGCAACATGGCCACGGGAGCCTCCACGTGTGACCTCGCCATCATCCTGATTGATGCCCGACACGGCGTGCAGGTGCAAACGCGTCGACACAGCTTCATTACTTCACTGCTCGGCATTCGCCACATCGTCGTCGCCATCAACAAGATGGATCTGGTGAACTACAGCCAGGAAGTATTCGAACGTATCAAGGCAGACTATATGCAGTTCAGCGAGCGTCTTGCCAGGGCAGACTTCCAGTTCATTCCGATGTCTGCTCTCAATGGCGACAATGTCGTGAATGCCAGCGAATTCATGCCGTGGTACACCGGCCCGACCCTGATGGCCCAACTGGAAGCCGTGGAGATAGCCAAGGATCGCAATCTGCGCGATCTGCGCTTCCCGGTGCAGTACGTGAATCGCCCCAATCTGAATTTCCGTGGTTTCTGCGGCACGATCGCATCGGGCATCGTGCGCAAGGGCGACGAAATCGTCGTGCTGCCGTCGCAGAAGACCAGCCGCGTGAAGTCGATTGTCACCTATGACGAAGAGCTTGAATCCGCATTCACGGACATGGCGGTAACGTTGACGCTGGAAGACGAGATCGACATCAGCCGCGGCGACATGATCGTGCACAGCGACAATTATCCCGTCGTGACCGATGCGTTTGAAGCGACGCTGGTATGGATGATCGAGCAGCCATTGCTGCCCGGAAAACTCTACGATTTCAAGCTGGGCACCAAGACCGTCAGTGGCAAAGTCTCGACACTGCAGCACAGGATCGACGTCAACACACTGGAGAAAAGCCCCGCGCCGTCACTCGAACTCAATGAGATCGGCCGCTGCACCATCAGTGTCGAGAAAACAGTCTGTATCGACGACTATGATGCCAACCGCAGCACAGG
Source organism: uncultured Klebsiella sp. (assembly GCA_964459345.1). Classification (GTDB taxonomy): domain Bacteria; phylum Pseudomonadota; class Gammaproteobacteria; order Pseudomonadales; family Pseudohongiellaceae; genus UBA5078. The sequence goes on from CAYWMC010000048.1 coordinate 1,146, forward strand.
TGCGTTCATCGTTATTGACCGTCTGACCAATGTCACCGTTGGCGCCGGCATGATTCACACGGCAGGAAGCGAATCGTCTGTGCAGGCCCATGCCTCCAACAGCACGCACCATGTCACACGGGAAGAGCGCGCCGCCCGCTATGGCCAGCAGCCCGCGACCATCATGTTCGTCGGCATATCCGGCGCGGGCAAGACCACTCTCGCGCACGCTCTCGAGCGGCGCTTGTTCGACATGGGCCGCGTGAGCACAGTACTGGATGGCAAGACCATGCGTCTGGGTATCAGCAAGGATCTTCCCCACGACGAATCCGGTCGCGCTGAGAATCTGCGGCGCAGTGCCCACATCGCCAGGCTGATCAACGATTCCGGAGTGATCTGCTGCGCGGCATTTGTGGCACCGGGCAAAGATGCCCGCGAACATGCCATCAGTGTGATTGGCAGTGACAACTGCATCATCGTGTACTTGAATCCAGCAATGGAAGTCTGCCGGCAGAGAGACCCCAGCGGACTGTACGCTGCGGCGGAACTGTCCGGGCATGGCGATGTGCCGGGCATCTCCTATCCTTACGAGGTCCCCGCAGAGGCGGCCCTCACGCTGGATACCGGAGCCCTCGCGATTGACGAGTGCGTAAGCCAGGTCGTCAAACTGTTGAAAACCAGGAAAGTGATCTGAGCCCCATCGACAGCCCGCTCACACCGGGTTGTCGATGTCCACGAATTCATGCGCGATGCCGAAGCGCTCCACCAGGTGCGCGGCAACGCTCTGCACGCCGTAGCGCTCCGTCGCATGATGTCCCGCGGCAAAGAAGTGAATGCCTGTCTCCCGCGCGATGTGGACCGTCTGTTCAGATGCCTCACCCGTAATGTAGGCGTCGACACCCGCTTTCACCGCAAGCTCGATGAAATTCTGTGCGGCTCCCGTGCACCAGGCTACCGTGCGGATCGGCCGTGCCATGCCTGCAACATGCAGCGGCTGGCGCCCGAGTTTCTCCGCCAGATGCGTGCACATGGCGTTACCTTCCAGAGGCTGTGCCAGCGTTCCTGTCAGGCCGATGCTGTTGTTGTTCTGCTTGCCAAGATCTCCCGTCACAGAGAAACCGAGCAATTTGCCAAGCTGCGCGTTATTGCCGAGCAACGGATGCACATCCAGAGGCAGATGGTAAGCGAGAAGGCTGATGTCATGCTGCAGAAGTGCACGAATCCTGGTGCGCTTGATGCCCGTCACGGAAGGCTCTTCGCCCCGCCAGAAATAGCCATGATGTACCAGAATCATGTCCGCCTGGAGCGCGATGGCGCGATCAATCAGTGCCTGACAGGCAGTGACACCCGAGATCAGGCGCCTGACCTCTCTTTTGCCCTCCACCTGCAGACCATTGGGGCAATAGTCATTGAACTGCTCTGGTCGCAACAGTGTTTTCAACTCCTTGAGCACATCTTCCAGCATGACCACCATCGGAATTCACCTTCACTTGTCAGACGATAACTCGCATAATGAGCGCACTTTCGAACCAGCGCCTGAGCCGTGCGCCATTCGTGCAACGTATGGTAACAGACTCGCCGGCAACGGCCTGAGTCGTTGCGAGATCCCATGAAAAAGTTCCTGCAGTTCATTACGTGGCCCGCCATCGCTGGCGTCCTGTTCGCCGTTATCCTCGTGCAATATCAGCAGATCAGTCGCCTTGCCGACATTGTCACTGCCGCGCCGGCTGCCCCAGTAACGCCTCCTGTTCAGGAAGGCCTCTCTCTGGCGGAGGCCGTGGATCGCGCCGCACCGTCCGTCATCAGCATACACTCCACCATCCGGCAGCAGATACAATTGCCGCCTCCGGAAGAGATCCCGCCGATCTTTCGCAATCTGCTGCAGAACATCCCGGCGGAGCGCTCCTTCAGCAGCCTGGGCTCAGGCGTCATTGTCAGTGCCGACGGACATGTGCTGACGTCTCTGCACGTGATCGAAGGGGCTGAAGACATCGAGGTTCGCTATGTCGATGAGGACAACAATACATTCATCAGCGCCGCGCGTCTGATTGGTTCGGATCCAGGGACCGACCTTGCCCTGCTGCAGATTGAAGTGGCCGGATTCCCGCAGCCGATTCCTATCGGTTCATCGGACGATGTGCGGGTGGGCGATACCGTCCTGGCCATTGGATTTCCGAGTCAGGAGCTGATCAGTCAGAAGTCCGTGTCACGCGGCATAGTCAGTGCCCTGGGAATTCCGCAGAACGGCTTGCCGATTGTCGATTACATACAGACTGACGCAGCCATCAACTATGGCAATTCTGGCGGCGCCCTGGTGAATGCCCGCGGCGAGCTGATTGGCATCAACTCCTTCATCTATTCGCAGTCAGGGGGTTCGGACGGCATAGGCTTCGCAGTGCCCATCAACAAGGCCATGGGTGTCGTGGACCAGTTGCTGAGGTTCGGTGAAGTCACGCCAGGCTATCTCGGAGTCATTACAGGCGAGATGCTGACGGAAGAGTCCAGTGTCAATTTCTTTGGCCGCGACGATATTGAGGGCCTGCTGATAGAACAGGTCAGTGAAGGCAGTCCCGCGGAACTGGCAGGCATCAAGGCTGGCGATGTCATGACCGCCATTGACGGGCTGGCCATCAGCAGCGTGATCGGTGCCATCGACCAGATCAACCGCAAGGCGCCAGGACAGATCGTCAATCTGGGAATATACCGGGAAGGCGAAAACACAGTAATTCCGGTGGAACTGGGAACCGGCACGTCCCAGTACCGGATACCCGAGCTTCCCGCCAACTGAATCCCTGAGTGCTAGCGGCGATAATCTGCAGAATGCGCATGCGCCTGCAGAAATTCATTGCTGGCCAGCTCTGACGCTATGCCGGCCAGACTGGCAGCACCCTGCTTCGAGCAGTGAATGATCGAACTGCGCTTCTGGAAGTCATAAACGCCCAGGGCCGAAAAGAAGCGCGCCGTGCCCGAGGTTGGCAGCACATGGCTGGGACCAGCACAGTAGTCGCCCAGAGCTTCGGCGCTGTAGCGACCAAGGAACAGTGCCCCGGCGTGGGTAATATGAGCGGCCAGGGCGTCCGGGTCAGCCACTGACAGTTCAAGGTGCTCCGGTGCGATGGCGTTGCTGACTGCAGCAGCCTCTTCCAGAGAGCGCACCAGAATGAATATTCCCCGGTTACTCAATGACTTGTGAATGATCTCGCGGCGCTCCATCGTGGGCAAAAGCCGCGCAATGCTCGCCATTACCTGATCCAGAAAAGCGGGATTGTCGCTGATCAGTATCGACTGGGCCTGCTCGTCATGTTCCGCCTGTGAAAACAGATCCATTGCGATCCAGTCGGGATCGGTCAGCCCGTCACAGACAATGGTCAGCTCGGAAGGCCCGGCAATCATGTCGATGCCCACATCCCCAAACACCTGCTTCTTGGCGACGGTCACATAGATGTTGCCCGGACCCGTGATCTTGTCGACCCGCGGAACACTCTGGGTGCCGTAGGCCAGTGCGGCAATGGCTTGTGCGCCGCCGATTGTAACGACACGCTCCACGCCGGCCAGAGCGGCGGCAGCAAAAATCAGGTCGCCCTGCTCATTCCAGCGGGTTGGCACAACGGCAATGATCTGACCGACTCCGGCCACCTGCGCTGGAATGCCGTTCATCAGCATGGAAGACGGGTAATTGGCCTTGCCGCCCGGCACATAGATGCCAACGCGATCCAGCGGGCTGATCTTCTGGCCGTAAATGGAGCCTTCGGCATCCTGATACTGCCACGACGATTGCTTCTGGCGCTCATGGTAGTCGCGAATGCGGCTGGCGGCATCGCGCAGAGCCAGAGACTGGCGTGCCGGAAGCCGGTCCAGACTGATCTGCATCTGCTCCCGCGACACCGTCAGGTCGGCCATGGAGTCCGCCGCCACCCGATCGAATCGTTCGGTGTATTCCAGCACGGCGGCATCGCCTCGACTGGCCACATCCGCGAGGATTCCGCTGACGACTTGATTGATCTGTGGATTACCCAGCATGGCGCGGTTGAGCATGGCACGCAGAGCGGCGTCAAAATCGCTGGCTCGCGTGTCCAGACGGGTGATCACGGGGAGTTCAATACTCATTGGTAGGTCTCACACCTGCGCTCTGGCCTCGACGGCGTCGGCAAGGCGCTTTAGCAGCGGCTGGATCAGAGCATGTTTCATCTTCAGCGCTGCCTTGTTGACGATGACCCGGGAACTGATCTGGGCGATCAGCTGCAAGGGTTCCAGTCCATTGGCTTTGAGGGTGTTGCCGCTGTCCACGATGTCGACAATGATGTCAGCAAGGCCCATGGACGGCGCGAGTTCCAGTGCCCCATTGAGCTTGATCACTTCAATCTGCACACCCTGTTCCGCGAAATAGCGTTTGGTGATATTGGCGAACTTGGTGGCCACTTTCATGCGCCCCGCTACCGGTGCGGCGCCAACTGGAGCGGCCGTCATCAGCCGGCACTTGGCCAGGCGCAGGTCCAGAGGCTCATAGAAGCCTTCGCTGCCATATTCCATCAGCAGGTCCTTGCCCACCACACCGAGATCCGCACTGCCAAACTCCACATAGGTAGGCACGTCCGACCCACGGATCACCATGATCTGCACGCCCGGCATGGTGGTATCAAAGATCAGCTTGCGGCTGTTGTTGATGTCTTCCAGAGGAGCAATGCCAGCCGCTTCGAACAGCGGCAGCACTTCCTCGAGAATGCGCCCCTTGGTAAGCGCAATCACGATTTTCTGACTATTGTTGGAGTTCATCGAAGCAGCCTGGCCCTCAGGACGGAACGCGGCGAATACGCGCGCCGAGCAGTTGCAGTTTTTCCTCGATGCACTCATAACCACGGTCGATGTGATAGATGCGATCGACAATGGTCTGGCTGTCAGAGACCAGCCCGGCAATGATCAGGCTGGCCGACGCACGCAGGTCGGTCGCCATCACGGGCGCTCCCTTGAGCACAGGCACGCCCGTCACGATCACCGTGTTGCCTTCGACATGCATGGAAGCTCCCATGCGGTTCATCTCATGCACGTGCATGAAGCGATTCTCGAACACGGTCTCGGTGATGGAACCCGTACCGGAAGCAATGGCATTGAGGGCCGTGAACTGCGCCTGCATGTCCGTTGGAAATGCCGGATAGGGGGCCGTGCGCAGAGACACCGATTTCGGGCGCTTGCCATGCATGTCCAGCTCGATCCAGTTGTCGCCTACCTTGATGTCCGCACCGGCCTCGACCAGCTTGCTCAGCACAGCTTCCAGGATGTCAGGACGGGTGTCCTTCACCTTTATACGGCCACGAGTGGCAGCGGCGGCGATCAGATAAGTGCCTGTCTCAATGCGATCCGGCATGACGGAATAGCTGCAGCCGTGCAGCGACTTCTTGCCGTTGATGACGATCGTGTCTGTGCCTTGACCGTGAATGTCCGCGCCCATCATGTTCAGGCAGTTGGCAAGGTCCACAACTTCCGGCTCGCGGGCAGCATTCTCGATGATGGTCTGTCCGTCAGCCAGAGTAGCGGCCATCATCACATTCTCGGTGCCTGTGACGGTGCAAAGATCCATGAAAATGTGGGCGCCCTTCAGGCGACCGTCCACGGAAGCCTTGATGTAACCGTCCTCAACGACGATGGTGGCGCCCATCTTCTCCAGAGCGCTGATGTGAAGATTGACGGGCCGGCTGCCGATGGCGCAACCGCCTGGCAAGGCGACTTCGGCCCGCCCGTAATGGGCAAGCAGCGGGCCCAGCACCAGGATCGAGGCGCGCATGGTCTTGACCAGCTCGTAGGGAGCGCTGAGCTGCTTGATCGTGCCGCTGGTGATTTCCACATTCAGCTTTTCGTCCACGACAGGCTCTACACCCATGCAGCCGAGCAGTTCGAGCATCGTGGTGATGTCGTAAAGATGCGGAAGATTGCACACCTGAACGGTTTCCCGTGTCAGCAGCGTAGCGGCCAGGATGGGCAGCGCGGAGTTCTTCGCACCAGCGATGCGAATCTCTCCGTTGAGGCTGATACCCCCGTGAATCAAAAGTTTGTCCATGTTGTTAGCGGTCCGGGTCAGGAGGGATTGTTCAGAGTTGCGCTGCGCGCTCGGCTACTGTCATGAGTCGCATGCTGACGGCGTGTATGGCACCGGTGGCGATATGCGGATTCAGAATCTTATAGATTTTCTGCTGTCTTTTCACAGGGTTGAGACCAGAAAAGGTATCGCCAACCGCGAATACCTGAAACTTGCCCCCATCGCCCTGCACCGTGATGTCACAGTCCGGCAGCTGCTCTTCGAGCAGTGCCTGTATCTGATTTGCGTCTATTGCCATGAATACTTCCTGTCGTCCTGTGTAATGTCTGAGCCTTGCCGGGCGCTTACTGCCAGTTGTCGATGACTTGATCGATGTCGTTGCCGTAGCGGTTCATGAGTGCCGAGAACTGTGTGAAGTACTGACGTCGCAGATTGATGCCGCCCACAAACAGGTTCTTGAGCTTCCACTCCCGGGCCTCGTTGAGGAACAGGGTGTACTGCAATTCAACCGTGGAGTTGTTGGCAGTGATCTGCATACGGACACTGGTATTCACCTCGGGGTCCGGAGAAGGCTCGCCCGCAGGGAGGAATACCAGCTGCTGGCCGTCGTATCCTACCAACGCAGCGCCGTAGAAACGGGTGAGTGTCACGCGCAGCTTCTCGCCGAATCGGGTGATCTGCTCCGGGGTAGCCTGCTCGGCGAAGCGTGCCATGACTCCGACAGCCACTTCATCGAAATCCACAAAGCTCGTGAGGGACTCCTCGATGCTGGCGAAATAGCGTTCACGGTCGGTGGCAAAATAGGGTTTCACTTCCTGAACGGTAGCCAGAAGAGCATTGACGGACTGCTCGGCGGACTGCAGGGCAGTCAATTCCTCTGCGGCCTGTGCAAACATCGGGGCGCTCAGAACCAGGGCCGAAGCCGCGAAAATGTTTTTGAAGAATGTCACCAGTCTGATCTCCTGTGGGTGCGGCGCATCGATTTGCCGGTTTGTTACGGGGCAGAGTCTACCTCAATCCGCCACCGCAATAAATTACTACTTGCAAACAATAATAATCCTTCGTCTAATTGCAGCCTTCTTGTCAATACCGGCCGGACAAGTCCGGGATTGCTGTATTTCGCGATCGTGAACTGCACAGACAAGCGTTACTTTTCAACCTGCAATTCGACATCAGTCAGCATCCATCGGGCTCCTCTTTTTTTGGACCATAAATTCAGGAAAGCCTGCCATTGCGACTCTCTTGTCGGAAGCAATTGCGTATGGAATCAGCAATGACCGAGCACAGCACTTACATCGCCAGCGCCCGTCGTACCATCGACATCGAACACAGAGCCGTTGGCGAGCTTTCCGAGCGTCTGGGCACATCATTCACCATGGCGTGTGAACGGCTGCTGAACTGCGCAGGACGCATCATCGTCACCGGCATGGGCAAATCAGGCCATATCGCGTCGAAGATCGCAGCCACATTGTCCAGCACCGGCAGCCCGGCGTTCTTCGTGCACCCGGCAGAAGCGAGCCATGGCGATCTGGGCATGATTACAGACAAAGACGTCGTTCTGGCACTTTCCTATTCCGGCACCACGAGCGAGATCATGGCCATTCTGCCGATGCTCAAACGCCAGGGAATACCATTGATCGCCATGACGGGCGCGCCGGACTCGCCCATTGCCCAGGCCAGCGACATTCATATCGACGCCAGCGTGCGCGAGGAAGCCTGCCCGCTGGGCCAGGCCCCCACCACCAGCACGACAGTGGCGCTCGTGCTGGGGGACGCCATCGCGATGGCTCTGCTGGAGGCACGCGGGTTCACCCTGGAAGAGTTCGCCTTCTCGCATCCTGGCGGTCGCCTGGGCAGGCGCCTGCTGCTGAAGGTCAAGGACATCATGCACAGCGGAGCGGCCATCCCCACTGTCAGCCCCGACACCCTGCTCAGAGACGCATTGCTGGAAATGACCCGCAAAGGGCTGGGCATGACGACTGTCGTGGACTCTTCAGGGACACTCTGCGGCGTCTTCACCGACGGTGACCTGCGCCGTACTCTCGATTCGGGGCACAATATCCGCGAAACGCCGATCCGCGACGTCATGTCTACCGGCGGGAAGAAGATCAGAGAGAATGCGCTGGCGACTGAAGCGGTCCGCATCATGCAGGAAAAGAGCATTTACAGTCTCATCGTGGTAGACGATGCTGACGCCCTGCGCGGCGTCATTCGCATGCATGACCTGCTACAGGCCAATGTGGTCTGACGCCACACGCGCTCCATCGCCGCATATCAGGAAGCCTTGACAATGATTTTCTCCATCGAACCCTCCGAAGCGCTCCAGCGCGCCCGCGACATCAAGGTGCTGTTGCTGGACGTGGATGGCGTACTGACAGCCGGCGAACTGTATCTCGCTGACAGTGGCGAAGAGATCAAGGCGTTCAGTACCCTGGATGGTCAGGGCATCAAGCTTCTGCAAGGGGCCGGCGTGCAGGTGGGGATACTGAGCGGACGTACCTCGGCGCTTCTGGCCAGGCGCGCGGCCAATCTCGGCATCACCCTGCTGATTCAAGGCCGCGAAGACAAGCGCACAGCGCTCGAGGAGTTGTGCGCCGCCAAGGGGCTTCAGGCTGACACGATGGCCTATGTTGGCGACGACCTTCCGGACATTCGCGTCATGAAAGCAGTCAGACTCGCATTCGCTGTGGCCAACGCTCATGCTGCCGTGAAGCAGGTTGCCCACGCCATCACTGATCTGCAGGGCGGTCACGGCGCCGTTCGCGAAGTGTGTGATTTCATTCTGCAGGCCCAGGACAAGTACGATGCTGCTGTTGCCCCCTACCTCTGAGCCACAGGATCACGCCAGATCAGGCATGCGACAGCGCTCCGGACGCTGGCTGCTGCTGGTTTCCGCAATAGTGCTTGTCGCCATTTTCGGTGGCCGGCGCATTCTCGATGTTCCCCCCGCCCTGCTGCCGGCACAGCAGCCACTCGCCCCATTGCAATATGATGCCTACGCCACCGGCGTCACCAGCGTCCTTTACAACCCCTCTGGCCAGATCGAATACACCCTCGACGCCGCAGAACAGGTTCATTATCTGGACAACACGACCCTGCTGCAGTCGCCATTCGTGCGCCTCTACCGCACCTCCGGGGTTCTCTGGAATATCGTGGCCAGTTCGGGCAGAATCCACGCAGCTGAAAATGGCGACGCCATCCAGCGGCTCGATCTGCAGGACGGTGTGGAGTTGTTTCAGATCGATGAGCTCGGCAGGCGCATGAGCCTGACGACAGAATTCCTGTCCGTGTTCCCCGACACGCAATCCATGAGCACAGACCGCGAAGTCACGATGAATACCGATTCCCTGCTGCAGACTGCCACAGGCATGCGCGCCGATCTCCGGCAGGATCAATTGACATTTCTCGGACAGGTCAGAGGCCGTTATGAAGTACCCAGCAGTCAACCCTGACCTGCACACCAGAGGGCTCACGCATGTTCTGGCGGCCAGCCTCTTCATGCTCACCGCTGCCGCCTGGTCGGCACAGGAGCCCGTTGGCAGTCATGAATACCGGGCCGATGGCGAAACCACCATTGAAACCATCAATGGCTTGCGCGTCATCACGCTGCGCGACAATGTGTTCGTCCGTCAGAACGCAGTGGAGCTGACTGGCAATGTCGCCGTGCTGGAATACTCTCTCGACAATCAGCTGCAGAAAGTCACCCTGACAGGCACCCCTGCCCGCTTTGAGCAAGAGGCCGAGAACCCGGCCACGGCGGTGTCCGGCTACAGTGACACCATCAACTACTTCGCCGGCGTTGAATCCGTCGTGGAGTTCATCGGCACTGCCAGCTTCACCCAGCCAGGGACAAGCCTGCTGTGCGCGCAGATCCGCCATACCATTGAAACCGGGGCCACCTCGGGCCAGGCCTGCAGCGGCTCGCTCAGCCCGCAGACCAATTGATGGACAGCCTCAAAGTCACCCACATAGCAAAATCCTACAAGGGGCGCCAGGTCGTCCGGGATGTGTCGCTCAGTCTGGAAAGTGGTCAGATCGTGGGCCTGCTCGGGCCGAATGGTGCAGGCAAGACCACCTGCTTCTACATGATTGTCGGCCTCGTCAAGGTAGACGGCGGCAGCATTGAACTCAATGCCAGGGACATCACTTCCCTGCCGATCCATGCCCGTGCTCAGCGCG
>CAYWMC010000049.1:0-11281 GCA_964459345.1 uncultured Klebsiella sp.
CAACTCGCCCAGTTTCTGTGGGTCACCCGGCCAGCACGCGGCCACCACCTTCAGGAAGCGCGCGTTGATCTCGTAGATGATCTCGAGGATACGCGGCAACATCTCGCGGAACAGCCGCACCGGCCAGCGCTCCAGCGCCTCGGGCAGCAGCGTGTGATTCGTGTAGGCCATGGTGGCCGAGGTGACCTGCCAGGCGCTGTCCCAGTCCATGCCGTGCTCGTCCATCAGCAGGCGCATCAGTTCTGCCACCGCGATGGACGGGTGCGTATCGTTGAGCTGAAAGCAGTTGTACGCCGCAAACTCGCCGAACACAGGGCCGTTGCGGGCGATCCAGCGCGCCAGCACGTCCTGAAGGCTGGCCGAGGAAAGGAAGTACTGCTGACGCAGCCGCAGCACCTTGCCGTTCTCACTGACATCGTTGGGGTACAGCACCATCGAGATCTGTTCGGCCTGGTTCTTGGCAGCCACCGCCTCGGCATAGCCGCCGGCGTTGAACTCGTTGAGATTGAACTCTTCCGTGGCCGAGGACTTCCACAGCCGCAGTGTGTTCACCGTGTCATTGCGATAGCCCGGGATCGGCATGTCATAGGGCACGGCCAGCACGTCGTGGGTGTCGATCCATTCGCGCTGCAGGCCGTCGCCATCGCGGCGCACCACGCTGCGACCATAGAATTTCACCCGGCGCGTGTCCTGTGGCGCCTCGAACTCCCAGGGATTGCCGAACTCCAGCCAGTGGTCAGGACACTCGATCTGCTGGCCGCCTTCGATGCGTTGATGAAACATGCCGTAGTCGTAGCGGATGCCATAGCCCGTCACGGGAAATCCCAGCGTGGCGCAGCTGTCCAGGAAACAGGCCGCCAGCCGGCCCAGACCGCCATTGCCCAACCCTGCATCGCGCTCCTCCTCCGCCAGCTCCTCCATGGTGACGCCGTAGCGCAGCAGGGAATTGCGCAGCGCCTCCTGCATGTCCAGGTTCAGCACGGCATTGGTGAGCGTGCGCCCCATCAGGAATTCCAGAGAGAGATAGGCCACACGCTTGGGCCGCTCCTCCATGTAGCGCACCCGCGTGGCGCGCCAGCGCTCCACCAGACGGTCACGTACCGTCAGCGCGGCAGCGTTGAAAAGATAATGGTGAGTGTTGCTGCTCTGATCGCGCCCGAGCGTGAGGTGGAAGTGGCGGTCAAGGTCCAGACCAACCGAGGCCTCGTCCATGCCCAGCCATTGATACGTGCCGCTGCCCACGGGGCCTTGCTTGCTGCGGACGGGTTTCCTGACGGGCGGTGCAGAACTGTCCGGGGTACTGCGCATGACGTGTTACCTCTGCTCGACGGTGGATGGTGGGGCTGCCGTGTCTGTCGCACTGGTGCTGCTCTGGGCCAGCAGCACCACGGTGGAACAGGAGAACAGATTCAGCCTGTTGTTGACCATGCAATTATCCGGCCGTGGAATGCCGCTTTGCGTGGCCGTGTCGATCAGAATCTCCCATTGCTCAACGCCGGGGATGACGGGCAGACGGAAACCCAGCGCGGCACGATCGGCGTGAAACACGATCAGCAGACGCTCGCGCAGCTGCGTGGCCGGATTGCGCCCCACCAGCATGCAGCCCAGGGTCCGAGCATGATGCTCCTGCCAGTGACTGCTCTGCATCAGGTCGCCACTGCCGTTGAACCAGAGAATCTCCGGGTCGTCCGGCTGCTGTGGCTCGTGCACATAGCGCTCGAAGAACAGATAGTCGAAGCGGCGCCGCAGCGCAGTGAGATGCGACACGAAGGCCTCCTGGCGCCGCGCGTCCTCACTCACGGACTCCCAGTTCATCCAGTTGATCACGTTGTCCTGACAGTAGGCATTGTTGTTGCCATGCTGGGTGCGGGCGATCTCGTCACCGCCCAGCAGCATCGGGATGCCCTGGGAAAGAAGCAGCGTGGCCAGGAAATTGCGCTGCTGACGCTGGCGCAGCACATTGATCGTGGCGTCCCGGGTCGGACCCTCGATGCCGAAGTTGTCGCTGTGGTTCTCGCGGTGGCCGTCCTGATTCTCCTCGCCATTGATCTCGTTGTGGCGCTCGCGATAGGTCACCAGATCATTGAGCGTGAAGCCGTCGTGACTGGTGATGAAATTCACGCTGGCCGAGGGGCGGCGTCCGTCCCTCTCGAAGATGTCGCTGGAGCCATGCAGGCGTCGCGCGAACTCGGGCAGCACGCCGGCATCGCCGCGCCAGAAGCGCCGTACGGTGTCCCGGTAGCGGTCATTCCACTCGCTCCAGCCTGGGGGAAAGCGGCCGAGCTGATAGCCGCCGGGTCCGATGTCCCACGGCTCGGCGATCATCTTGATGCCCGCCAGCGCCGGGTCCTGCAGCAGCGCATCGAAAAAGCCGCTGCCCTGGTCGAAACCATAGGACTCGCGCCCGAGCACTGGCGCCAGATCGAAGCGGAACCCGTCCACCTGCATGGCACCTGACCAGTATCGCAGGCTGTCCATGATCAGCTGCACTACCCGTGGGTGCATGAGGTTGAGGGTGTTGCCGCAGCCCGTGTCGTTGATGTAGTAGCGCTTGTCCTCGGGTTGCAGTCGGTAATAGGACAGATTGTCGATGCCCCGGAAAGACAGATTCGGCCCGAGCCGCCCGCCTTCCGCCGTGTGATTGAACACGATGTCCAGAATCACTTCGATGCCAGCATCGTGAAACGCATCGACCATCTGCCGGCATTCCAGAATGGAGTTGCCGCCAAGATAGTCCTGATGTGGCGCGAAAAAACACAGCGGGTTGTAGCCCCAGTAATTGACCAGGCCCTTGTCATGCAGGAACTGCTCGCTGATGTAACTCTGCACCGGCATCAGCTCCACGCTGGTGATGCCCAGCGCCTTCAGATAGGCCAGCACCTGATCATTGCCCATGCCCGCGAATCGCCCGCGCTGCTCCGGGGGGATGCCGGGGTGATTGATTGTGAAACCCCGCAGATGGGTCTCGTAGAACACGCTCTTTGCCATGGCGATGCGCGGCCGGCGCGTGGTGCCCACGGGAATGTCCGCTACCACGACACACTTGGGCATGAAGGCCTTGTTGTCGCGCTTGTCGAACTTCAGCTCCTTGTCCGGATGCGTGATGTCGAAGGCGTAATGGGTGTCCGACCATTGAAAGCGGCCGCACAGCTGGCGGCAGTAAGGGTCCAGAGAAAGCTTGTAGGGATTGAAGCGGTGGCCCATGTGAATCTGCCACGGCCCGTGCACGCGGTAGGCGTACACCGTGCCGGGGCCGGCCTTGGGCAGATAGCCATGCCACACCTGATTGGTGACTTCCGGCAGTTCCAGCCGCTGCAGCTCGCGGGAACCGTCGGGCGTGAACAGACACAGCTCCACGCGCTCCGCATTGGCCGAGAACAGGGCGAAGTTGACGCCTTCGCCATCCCAGGTGGCACCCAGGGGATACGAAGATCCAGGAATCAGAGCAACTGCATGTTTCATGTATTTTCCGTGTGCACAAACAGGACGGTGGCAAGGGGCGGCACATTGAGGCGCAGCGACCAGGGGCGCCCGTGACTCGGCACAGCCTCGGCGTGCTGACCACCAAGATTGCCCTGCCCGCTGCCACCATAAAGATGGCTGTCAGTGTTGATCAGTTCGCGGTAGAAGCCAGGTTCTGGAACACCCACGCGCCATTCGCCATGCAGTGTCGGCGTCATGTTGACAATGGCGATGATGTCCGCGCCACCCGGCGCCTTGCGCAGGAAGGCAAACAGCGAAGCATGGTGGGCGTCGGCGTCGATCCACTCGAAGCCATCACTGCTGTCATCGGCGGCATGCAGGGCCGGCTGCGACGCGCAGACCTTGTTGAGATCGCGCAGCAGACACTGCACGCCCTGATGCTCCGGCACATCCAGAAGCGACCAGTCCAGTGCCCGGTCGTGGCTCCATTCGCGCCGCTGCGCGAGCTCCGCGCCCATGAACAGCAGCTTCTTGCCCGGATGCGCCCACATGAACCCGTAATAGGCCCGCAGGTTCGCAAATTTCTGCCAGTCGTCGCCGGGCATTTTCTCCAGCAGCGCACGCTTGCCATGCACCACTTCGTCATGACTGAGGGCCAGGATGAAACTCTCGGAGAACGCATACAGCAGACCGAAGGTCAGATCGGTGTGATGGTACTGACGGTGAATCGGATCACGCGCCATGTAGCGCAGCGAATCGTTCATCCAGCCCAGATTCCATTTGAAGCCGAAGCCCAGGCCGCCGCGCGAAGTGAAATCGGTGACACCTGGCCACGCCGTGGATTCCTCGGCGATCATCGCGATGCCGGGGAAGTTGCGATAGGCGCGCTCGTTGACTTCCCGCAGCAGGTGGATGGCTTCCAGATTCTCGATGCCGCCGTAATGATTGGGCAACCACTCGCCGTCCTTGCGGCTGTAATTCAGATACAGCATGGAGGCCACGGCGTCGAAGCGCAGACCGTCCACGTGGAATTCCTCGAGCCAGTACATGGCGTTGCTGAGCAGATAGCTGAGCACTTCCGAGCGCCCGTAATTGAAGATCAGGGTGTTCCAGTCCGGATGGAAGCCCTTGCGCGGATCTTCATGCTCGTAGAGGCAGGTGCCGTCGAAACGCGCCAGGCCATGTTCGTCCGAAGGGAAATGCGCGGGCACCCAGTCCAGCAGCACGCCGATGCCCTGCTGATGCGCGCGGTCGATCAGCAGGCGCAATTCGTCAGGACTGCCGAAACGCCGCGTAGGCGCAAACAGACCGATCGGTTGATAGCCCCAGGACCCATCGAAGGGGAACTCGCTCACGGGCATCAGCTGGATGTGGGTGAAACCCATGTCCTTCACATAGCTCACCAGCTGATCGGCCAGCTCGGTGTAGCTGAGGAAACTGTCGTCGTGCCAGTGGCGGCGCCAGGAGCCTGCATGCACTTCATAGATCAGCATGGGCGCGCCATGGGGCGAGGCCGACGCTCGCGCGCTCATCCATTGCTGGTCCTGCCACGCATAGCCGGCCTTCTGCGGCACTACCGAGGCCGTCTGCGGACGCAGCTGCATCGCGCGGGCATAGGGGTCAGCCTTCCACGGCTGCGTCACGCCCTGCGCGCTGACGATCTGGTATTTGTAGTTCTGCCCTTCCTGCACACCGGGGATGAAGATCTCCCACACTCCAAAGCCTGGATGCCGGCGCATGAGGTGCGCATCGCTGTGCCAGTGATTGAAGTCGCCCACCACACTGACGCGGCTGGCCGAAGGCGCCCAGACGGCAAACAGCACGCCCTCCTCGCCCCGATGCGTGCGGTGATTGGCCCCCAGAAACTGCCACGCGCGTTCCTGCTCGCCACGGGAAAACAGATAGAGATCCTCGGGCCGCAGCAGCAGGGAGTTGTCCTGTTCTGCCGCGCCGGGCGTGCTCTGCGTACTGGTTTTCTCGGCCTTGCTCTTGCGGGGTTTGACGTCGTCTTTTTTCATCAATGCGCTCGTGTCCTTTCCAGAGCCCTGCGCATCAGCGCGGGCTCCGTTCTTGTTTTAGACCTGCCAGCAACGTCGTGCCGCGCTCGGAAGCAAGCAGAGCTTCCAGAGGCACCGGCAGGCGACGTCGCCAGTTGGGATATTCGCTGCTGGTGCCCGGGATGTTCACGGGCGATTCCACCAGCGCCAGGTCTTCCAGTTGCAGCGACAGCAGTTGCGAACTGCTGCGCCCGTTGCAGCGGAAAATGGCTGCACACAATACCAGATCGAAGGGCTGGTCTTCCTGCCCTTCCTGCCACGCCGGCGGCAACAGCCACTGATCGGCCAGCCAGCGCAGCACCTGTTGTTTCTCGGCACGACGCCACAGCAGCTGCTCGGCCAGCAACTGCGGCGTGGCAATCAGCCCCAGCGAGTGCCGCAGACGCAGGTCGCTGCCATTCCACCAGGCGGCCAGGGTCGGCACGTCGTGATTGGCCACCATGGCCAGTGCCCGGGGGTTGTAATGTTCGGGCCGCTTGAAGTGGAAGCCATCGTACTTCTCGAAGTAGAACAGCACATTCGAGAACACGGCCGACTGACTCAGGAAGGCACGCACCTCGGGGGGCACCACCCCCAGATCTTCCCCGATCACCAGACAGCGGTTGCGGGCGCTCTCCAGCCGCAGCAGGGCAAACAGGTCTTCCACGGGATAGTGCACATAGGCCCCGATGCCCCTGCCGGGGAAGCGCGGACACCACCACAGCCGCATCAGTGCCATGACATGGTCGATGCGCAGCGCGCCGCAATGCGCCATGTTGGTCTGCAGCAGGTCGATGAAATGCTGGTAGCCGGTGTCCTGCAGCGCCTGGGGGTCCAGTGGCGGCAGCCCCCAGTTCTGACCCTGCGGCGCCAGCGGGTCGGGCGGCGCACCAATACTGGCCTGCACGCGGAACAAGGCGCCGTTCAGCGACACCTCGGCGCCACCGCCGTCGCCTCCCACCGCCAGATCCCGCACCAGACCCACAGCCATGCCGGCGGCACTGGCGCTGCGCTGGCAGGCCTCAAGCTGCAGCTCGGCGAGCCACTGGGTGTAGAGCGTGAAGCGCGGGTCACTGCAGGCAGGCGGAAAGCCCGGACCGGCCAGGCGTGTCGATTCCAGCGTGGCGAAGGCCAGCAGGGCGGGCCCGGACGCGGTCACGAAGGTTTGAAATGCCCGCGCCCGGGGGCTGTCATGTACCAGATGCTGGGTGACGAAATATTCGAACATCTGCGCCAGCACGGACAGCTTCAGCGCGGCAACGGCCGCGTAATCCACAGCGTCGCGACTGCGCAAGTCCTGCAGGCGGGTCTGGGTCGCGGGGTCGGCCAGCCAGGGCCCCAGGCCGGCAAATTCCGGTTCACTCTCGGGGTCGATATAGAGCGCGTTCAGGCGGCGCCGGTCATTCGGGCTGTAGGGACTGCAATGCTCCGGGTATTGCAGATTGAGCGCATGCAAGGGGTTGAGCACCAGAAAATGCGCGCCCTGCTCAGCCGCCAGACCAATCAGCGTCTGCAGATCGCTGAAATCCCCCATGCCCCAGTTGCGCGCGCTGCGCAGCGTATAGAGCTGCACCGAAAAGCCCCAGAGGCGCTGCCCTGCCAGTGTCCATTCCGGTTCGAAACAGCGAGCCGGCGCCACGATCAAGGCCCCCTCAAGTACTTCCTGCGCGCCTTCGAGACAGCGCAGTGTCAGCCGGTGATAACCGGGCGCCAGCTCACGCGTATGGAACGGCGCCAGGAACAGCTCACGGGCACTCAGCGCGACGCCCTGCAACACATGCTCACCAGTGGCGCGCAACTGCGTCGGGCAAAACTCCTGCTGCCAGTGCTGGCCCGTCTCGCTGACCACCTGCCACTGCCAGCGCAGCGCCAGTTGCGCCTGCGTCAGCACCAGACGCACGCCTTCGCGCCCCCCCGGGCTCAACACCGTCGCGACAGCCAGAGGCCGGTGCCACTCGCGGGTGGCGGCGTGATCGCAGGCTTCCTGCAGCTTGATCCTGTCCAGATGGCTGTCGGTAAACAGATCAACGCCCTTGAACTGCAGGACATCCACGCGATCGCTCAGGGGAATGTGGGCGATGTTGCCCGAGAACTCGATGTACTGCTGCGCCACGCCGTGGGCGCGCAGCAAGTGTTCCAGCGCCGCCTTGTCCGCGTCGCTGAAGGCCTCGCACGCAGCCAGAAACCGGGGGTAATCAGTCAGGGCTGGCATGATGTGTCCTGCAGTAGAGCGCGCAGCCGGTCAGGCCGGGATATGGCAGATTCAGCCGGGCTACCGGGACCTGTGTACACCAGTCCTGAAAGGGCCCCTTGTCTAGAAAACGTGCCATGAACAATGCCTTGTTGAATACGGAATCCATCTTTTCGAGCATGGCGCCAGAGAGGAACACCCCCCCGAGACTGCCCATCGACAGCGCGATGTCGCCGCAGACCGAGCCCAGTATGCCCGTGAAATCACCTACGCTTTGCTCGCACAGCGCGTCGCCTTGCAGCGCACCTTCCACAATCTGTGCGGCCGGCAGCTCTTTCTCGCCGCCCTGCAGGCGGGAGTTTGCCCAGTACAGGTTTGCAAGCCCCGGGCCAGAAAGCAGGTGTTCCACAGAGACCCGCGGATAGCGCTGCCACAGTTGCTTGAGCAGCGCCACTTCATGCAGCGTGACGGGCGCGAAGGACACATGACCGGGCTCGGATTCCAGCACCTCACCCTGCGCCGTCATGGTGGCGGCGCCGAAGCCCGTGCCCGGGCCGACAATGGTGCTGGCACACGGCACACCGACAGGTCTGCTGCCGGCCTGCCACCAGTGCATGTTGTCTGCCCCCAGCACCGGGGGCGAGCCGGGTGCCAGCAGCGGCAGACACCAGGCCTGGGCCGAAAAATCATTGAGAATGTGCACCGGCAGGCCCAATTGCGCAGACAGCGCACGCCGGCTGAACTGCCAGGGGGAATTGGTCATGCGAATGAGATCATCGTGCACTGAAGCGGCCACTGCGAAGCAGGCGCTGACAGGTTTCGGGGCAGACTCGGCGCGAAGCCGCTCCAGATAAGCCTGCAGCGCCTCTTCGAAATGCACGAAATCGGCGCAGGCGACCCGCTGCACGCACTGCAAAAGCGCACTGCCCGGCGCCACCCACGCGAAGCGCGCGTTGGTGCCACCGACGTCAGCCAGCACATGGCAGCCCTGGGCTGTCCCGGCGTGGGAGGACTTCACCATCCTGTCAGACTCCTTCGCGTCACGCGGCGCGTCCTTTCACGGCGTCAGCGCCGCCATGCACTCACGGGACAGCGCGGTGATGCGGTCCCAGCGTTGCGCCTTGATCAGCGCGGCATCCACCATCCACGACCCGCCAATGCACAGTACATTCGGCAGGGCGAGATAGTCGAGGTAATTGTGCGGGCCAATGCCCCCTGTCGGGCAGAAGGCGATGTCGGCAAAGGGCGAGGCCAGGGATTTCAGCAAAGGCAGCCCGCCCACGGCCTCGGCCGGAAACAGCTTGAACAGGGTATGACCGCATTCGACGCCCTGGAGAATCTCGCTGGGCGAACACACGCCCGGCAGGAAGGCCAGCCCAAGACTGCGGGCTTTCTCCGACAGGGCGGGCGTGAAGCCCGGACTCACCGCGAAATCCACCCCGGCATCCGCCACTGCCTGCATGTCTGCCACAGTGCGTACGGTGCCCGCCGCCACCACCACATCCGGCCACGCGCGTTTCACCGCAGCAATTGCCGCCAGTGCCGCCGGGGTACGCAGAGTGATCTCCACCGCGCGGATACCCCCTGCTGACAGGGCTGCCACCACCTCCAGCGCCTCGGCCTCGGAGTGGATGGTCAGAACAGGCAGCACCTTGACGGTCTGCAGACGTGCGCGCAATTCACTCATACCCTGTGCTCCTGAAACATGTTCACTACATCGATTCACAACACCGAGGCGCCGACTTTGGCAGACGTCGCGCCCCGCCGGAAACCCTCGAACAGATTGCGGCCCAGGGTGCTGTGCAGCAAGGCCTGCTCTGCGCTTGCGACAGGCACTTCGACATCCCGGGCCTCCAGCACCTCGGCGGCCACCAGCACGTCCAGCGTGCCGGCATCGGCGTCCAGTGCAATCACATCGCCATCGCGCAGCCGTGCCAGCGGGCTGCCGTCCAGCGCCTCGGGGCTCATGTGGATGGCGGCCGGCACCTTGCCCGACGCACCCGACATGCGGCCATCAGTGACCAGCGCCACCTTGAAACCCTTGTCCTGCAGGACGCCCAGGTGGGGCGTCAGCTGATGCAGCTCCGGCATGCCATTGGCACGCGGTCCCTGGAAACGCACAACGGCGACAAAATCCCGCTCCATGCCGCCCTGCTGCAGGCGCATTACCATCTCGTCCTGATCGTTGAAGATCACGCAGGGCGCGGTCACCCGGCGATGCTCAGGCTTCACGGCCGAGGTCTTGATCACCCCCTCCCCCAGATTGCCCTGCAGCAGGCGGATGCCGCTCTCGGTATCGAAAGGTGCCGCCGCCGGACGCAGCACATCCGGCAAGGTGGAAGGCGCGGTATGCTCCAGCCACTGCAGACGCCCGTCGGCATCCAGACTCGGCGCCTTCGTGAAGGGGTCCAGCCCCTCGCCCATCAGCGACACCACGTTCTCGTTGAGCAGCCCCGCACCGCGCAGTTCACGCACCAGATACGCCATACCCCCCGCCTGCTGAAACGCATTCACGTCGGCCTCGCCATTGGGATAGACCCGCACCAGCAAGGGTGTGACCCGGGACAAGGTGTCGAAATCCTGCCAGGTCAGCGCCAGGCCCGCGGCATGGGCGATGGCCACCAGATGCAGCGTGTGATTGGTGGAGCCGCCGGTGGCCAGCAGCGCCACCAGGGCGTTCACCAGGGATTCCGCGGTGACCATGCGCGCCAGGGGCAGATGAGCGCCCTGCACGTCCGCTGCAGCGATCACCCGCAGCACCGTCTCCCGGGTCAGCGCCGCCCGCAGGGGGTCCTCCGGGTTGATGAAGGACGCGCCGGGCAACTGCACCCCGAACATCTCCATCAACACCTGATTGCTGTTGGCCGTGCCGTAGAACGTGCAGGTGCCGGGGCTGTGGTAGGACGCCGATTCGGCCGCCAGCAGCTCGTCGCGGGTAGCCAGCCCCTGGGTGTAGCGCTGGCGTACGGCTGCCTTTTCCTTGTTGGAAATGCCCGAGGGCATGGGGCCTGCAGGTATGAAGCCCACCGGCAGATGACCGAACTGCAGCGCCCCGATCAGCATGCCCAGCACGATCTTGTCGCAGACGCCAAGGCACAGCACGCCGTCGAACAGGTTGTGACTCAGGCTGATGGCGGTGGAAAGCGCAATCACATCGCGGCTGAACAGACTCAGCTCCATGCCCGCCTGGCCCTGGGTCACCCCGTCGCACATGGCCGGCACGCCGCCTGCCACCTGCGCGCTGGAGCCCACCTCGCGGGCCACCTGCTTGATGAGCCCCGGATAGGTTTCCAGCGGCTGGTGGGCCGACAGCATGTCGTTGTACGCGGTGACGATGCCCAGATTGGCACTCTGCATCAGGCGTATGCGCTGCTTGTCCGGCTCGCCGCAGGCAGCGAAACCGTGGGCCAGGTTGCCACAGGACAGTGTGCGGCGCGGGGGCAGCAGGTCCCGCGTGCGCTGCATGCGCAGCAGATACTGCTGGCGCGATTGCGCACTGCGGGTGCGGATGGCGTCGGTAACCTGTTCTATGACGGGATGCATGTCCTCTCCTCAAGCCTTCTCTGCATAATGAATTTCCAGGGGAACCCGGGACTGGTGCAGCACGGCGCGCACCGGCAGGCCGGAAACC
>CAYWMC010000050.1:0-11069 GCA_964459345.1 uncultured Klebsiella sp.
TTGCCCGTGGACGGGTAGGTGATCTCCGGTGTCACCACCGAAGGCACCATGCGCGGGCTGGTGCCGCCATTGGCAGTGGTCACGGCGATGTACTGCTTGCCGTTCACACTGAAGCTCAATGGATGCCCCTGCACGGCGGTGCCCAGACGCGTCTCCCAGAGGATCTCGCCGGTACGGGCATCGAAGGCGCGGAAGCGACGGTCCAGATCGCCCACGAAGGCCAGATCGCCCGCCGTGGACAGTACGCCAGTCAGGAACGAGGCGCGCTGCTCATAGCTCCACACTTCCTCCATGGTGCTGACATCGTAAGCGGCCAGCTTGCCGACATTGCCGTCGGAGCCTGGCATCTCGAAGAAGCGTCTGCTTGCCCCCACGCCGCCTGAACCCGGTGCCAGCTCGATGGCGCGCGCCGCATTCTCCAGACAGGTCTGGCTCAGTGGCGCGATGATCACGCCGCTGGGCTCGTGGTAGCTCATGGAGTGCCAGTCCTTGCCGCCGGCGCTGCTCGGGCAGGCGGAGGTCCACTCGTCGAGCTGGGCATTCATGATGTCTTCACGGTAGGTCACTGCGCCCGTCACCGGGTCGATGTTGGTGAAGGTGTTCTGGAAGACGGTTTCGGCAAAGCCCAGGAACTCGCCCGTTACCCGGTCGTTCTTCCACAGAATGCCGTGCTTGCCAAGGGAGAACACGGCCTTGCGGCCATCCACGTCGATCAGGACCCGTTCGAACACTTCGTCCAGGTCAAGCGCCTCGGCGGGCACGTGCTGGAAGTGCCAGTCGAGCAGGCCGGTGTCGATGTTCACCGCGATGGTGGAGTTGGTGTACAGCCCGGCATCCTCGATGCTCATGTGCCGGCTGACCGGCACCCAGGGCTTGGCCTGGGCGGTGCCCCAGTAGGTCAGGCGCAGGTCGGGGTCATAGCTGCCCGCGATCCAGGTCTCGCCGCCCTTGCGATAGATGCCGTCCAGTCCGCCCCAGGTGTCGCCACCGGGTTCGTCAGCATCGGCAATGGTGTCGAACTCCCACAGGCGCTCGCCGGTGTCGGCATCATGTGCCGTCATGTAGCAATTCTCTTCGATATAGCGTGCACACCCGGCCATGCCCAGGATGATCTTGCCGTCCGCCACGATGGGGCCCGAGGAGTTCTCGAAGCCCTTGCTGCGATCGGCGACGACCACTTCCCAGACTTTCTGCCCGGTGCGGGCATCCAGTGCCAGCAGGCGGGCGTCGGTGGTGGCGTGGATGATCTTGTCGTTGTAGATGGCGATGTTGCGCATGTCCTCACGGGTGGCAGAGCCGCCGTGGTGTTCCCAGATCAGCTCACCCGTGGCGGCATCCAGGGCCTGGATGATGTTGCTGGTGTTGATCAGGTACATGATGCCGTCATAGACCAGCGGCGCTGGCTCGGAAGCGCCTTCGTGCATGTTCCACACCCAGGCCAGCTGCAGGTCGCCGACGTTGTCGCGATTGACCTGGTCCAGCGCGCTGTAGCTCCAGGCCTGATAGTTGCCACGGAACATCGCCCAGTCGGCAGGATCGGGGTTGCGCATCATCTCGGCAGTCAGTGGGGTAAAGTTCTCCACGGTGCCCGAGACCACCAGGCCGACGGGCGCCGGCGGAGGCGTCGGTGCTGCAGCAGGAGCAGCGGCGGCTGTTGCGCCGGCGGGCAGTTGCGCTGCCGCTGCGCCAACGGCACTGCCAATGGTGACCGAGGTGTCAACACTCAGGGGCTGCGGGCCGGCCTGTGCGCCATTGGTCTGCAGGATGTGGGCGACGATGTTGCCAACGGTGGTGTCCGGCAGCGGAGTGGCGGACCCCGGCGGCATGGACGACTTGATGGTGCGGAACAATTCGCCCGCGCTGCGCGTGCTCCAGCTGGTCAGGAAGCCTTCACCTGCCAGCATCGGCGCTGCGGGAGTGCCACGCAGGTCGGCGCCATGACAGGCGGCGCAGGTGCTCTGATAGAGACCGGCGCCTGCCGTGGCCTGTGCAGCTGTAAAGGGGCCCTGGCTCTGGGCGCTGGCGGGGGCCGCGCATGCGGCGATCATGGCGCCGAGCAGGGCGGAGCCTGTGAGAATCTGCTTTCTGGTCAGTCGTTTGCTGGTCATGGACGCACCTGTTGTTGTCACTGTAATGGGTCAGGATTGGAGTCGGTTGCCGCATGCACTCAGTGCATCAGCCACCCGCGCAGTTCTCCTTCCGGATTGGTCTCGCTGTGAATCTGCACATACAGGCTCTCGGCGTGCAGGGCCTCGATCAGTTCCGGGGTCAGCGTCAGCGTGCCGCTGATGGTGCCGGCACTGCCGCCGGCGACATCCAGGCGCAAGACGACCGGACCGGGAATGGCCTTGGGACCCTGATGGATGTGCGCCATGGTGGCCGCCGAGCTCATACCGGTGTAGTTGCCGCTGACCGTCAGGGTGGTGCCGTTGAGCACGGCCCTGACTTCGCCTTCGCCCGTGATGGTGCGAACGGTCTGTGGAGTGACCGGCATCGGCGAGAGTCGCCCACGCAGGGAATTGCCCATATTGGCCTGGGAGAAGGCGCTGGCGCTGACGATGATGGTCAGCATGCCCAGCAGCAGGGCGAGCGCACTCTGGCGGCGCAGACGCGTGGCGAGCAGTAGCGGGTTGATCATGGCAATCCTCACTTGTTGTTGTGTTGGGTCCTGCGAGTCTGTCGCGTGCCGGGCTTCCCCGGTTCGTGGCCGATTATACCCATGCCCGACCGCTGGTCGAGCATGGCGTTCAGCGCGGGTCGATCTGTGCGCGCGGGGCCTGATCCACGGCTTTCACGAAGAAGGCCAGGAAGCGGGCCATGCGCTCCAGGCCCGGTTCGGAGATGGCCTCGATCACCTCGCCGCTGGTGTGATACAGAGGCGGCGCCTGCATGATCGTCACGATGGGGGCGTCGATGCCGCGATAGCCACCGCCTTCGCCGCTGGCCATGGTGGAGTTGCCGGACATGAAATTGGTGCCGTAGCGCTGGACGCCCTGAGTGAACAGATCCTGCAGAAAAGGCGCGCTGTTGGTGATGCCGGCCACGATCGGGGCTTCTCCCGAATCGGCGATGAACTCCCGGTAGCCGTCCTCGAACTGACTGCGGGCTGGCGAGAAGTTGCGCTGCGCCACATGCTCGATGTTGACGGTCAGCACGGTGTTCTGCGCCAGCGCAGGGTTCATGGTCACGAAGTTGGCCGGGCCGTTGAGCCCGGTGGTGTGATGCCCGGCGCTGGCCATGAATACCAGCGTACGTGAAGGGCGGTTTTCCGGACGCGCGAAGTGGCGCGCCAGTGCCAGCTGCACGGCCATGCCGTCGCCGTTGTCGCCGGCGCCGTCGAACCAGGCGTCCACATGGGCGTTGAGGAGGATGATCTCGTCACTGTCGCGGCCGGGCAGCACCGCGATGCCGTTCTCGGCAATCAGATTGGAATAGAAGCCTGCTTCCAGCAGCACTTCGGCCTGCACGCTGTCCTGCAGTCCGGCCTCGGCAGCCTTGCTCAGCATGGACTCCAGGAACAGGCCGTCGCGGCCTCCGACATTGAAGCAGGGACCGCCACAGTTGCTGAAGTCCTTGGCCCGCTCGTTGCCGGGCTGGTCGACGATATTGATGACGGCGATGGCGCCGCGGGCGAACAGGTTCTGCGCTCGCGGCACCGTCGGCTCGCGCTCGAACACCATGTGCGCCTGGGGAGTGACCTGCTGGACGGCAATCTTGCCGCGCACGTCAATGTGCACAAGTTCGGCGGGGCTGCCGGTACCGACGTAGACCAGGGTACCGCTCAGCTCGCCTCCCTCGATGGCAGAGGGTGCCAGTGGCATGGCCGTCTCCAGCACGATGTCTTCGCTGCCAGCGCCGAATGCAGGGTCAGCCTTCAGGCGCAGTTCCCAGGCCAGGGGCAGCCAGAAGGTCTCGTCTTCCGGCATCTGGAATTCCTGCAGCTCGGTGCCGGCAATGCCCGCGTCCCGGTACTGAGCCAGCATCCATTCCACGGTGTTGCGGGCAGAGGGGAAGCCGGCGATCCGGCCCCACAGCTGGCCACTGCCGATCTCGCGCTGTTCGCGACTGCGGTGTGAAAAGCCCACGATCTGTTCCAGGTCCTGCCAGATCCGCGCGCCGGAAAATTCGTCCCACTGTTCTTCGCCCTGGGGCACCAGTGCCGGCACCGGCCCGCGATCGCCCACAATGGCCGGCAGTCCGTCGATCTCGAAAGGGGGTGGCAAGGGCAGCCCGAACCATGGAGACGCTGTGAGGGGCTGGGCGCTGGCAAGCTGGCAGAACACAGAGGCGAAGCCTGCCAGCAGCAGAACTCTGGCGGTGACAGCGGGGACATGACGCGGCATGGCAGTTCCTCGAACGATTTCTGATTCTTGTTGTTCCACGCCTGTGGCAGTGCAAACGGGCAGACAGGCGAGGCGCTGAGTGCGCCGGATTATGTCGTGATTGCCCAGGGATCGCCAGTGTGGACATGTCAGGCTGCCCGGATCGCACATTGAACGGCTAATTCAAAGCCTATATGATCCTTTCAACCCTCGGACGGGCCGCTCTGCAATTCCGCGCAATTGTCCTGGTCAGAACTACGAGATGCAGCAGAAAATTCGATGCGTGTGGATGACAGTCTGGCTCCTGCTTGCAGGAATGAGCGGGGGAACTGCGTTCGCGGCCTTGCCACTGGAAGAAGACGCCGGCGAACTGTCTCCTGGCAACCAGCTGCGTTTGCTTGAGGACGCCCGAGCCAGCATGAGCCTGCAGGAAGCCATGGCGGCGCTGGCAAGCGAAGGCGTCAACTGGTCGCAGCCTGGATTCCCCACGCTGGGCTACACCGACTCGGTCTACTGGGCCAGTGTGGAGGTCAGCAACCGCTTCGCGTCGAACCAGACCTGGCTGCTCAAGTTCAAACTCGCCAATCTGGATCGTCTGGATTTCTGGTATCAGGATGCCGGCGGGCAATGGGTGCAGAAAAGCGCAGGCGACACGCTGCCCTTCGCTGGCCGCGACGTCGATCACCACTCCATAATCTTTACCTTCGAGGCTCTGGCCGCGCAGACACAGACGCTTTACCTGCGCGCGCAATCCAACGGTTCGGTGCAGTTCCCCGTTACCCTCATGAGTCTGGAAGAGTTCCAGCAGTCCTCCAAAAGTGAGTACTTCTGGATCGGGCTGTATTACGGGATTCTGGCCGTGGTCGCCTTCTACAGCCTGTTCATCTGGTTCTCAACGCGCGAGAAGATCTATCTCTACTACGTCTACTTTCTCGTCTCCGGCGGACTCTTTTCCTTCTCGTTTCAAGGGCTGTCGTTTCAGTATTTCTGGCCTGACAACCCGTATTGGGCCAATCGCAGCATCATGAGCTTCATCGCCCTGACGTCAGCGTCGGGGCTGGTGTTCGTGCGCCACTTCATCACTCTGGACCAGTTCAACCCGCGCCTGGACAAGGTCTTCAATGGTCTCAGCATCGCCGCGCTGGCCTATGCCGCGTTGTCGATAGTGGTGCCCTATGACTTCCTCGTGCTGCTGATGAACGTCTTCATCCTCCTGATCGTGGTGCTGGTGAGCATGGCTGCCGTGCAGGTTGCCAGGAAAGGCTACCGCTCGGCCCAGTTCCTTCTGGGGGCGTGGTCTGTGCTGATCGTCGGCATTCTCATAGAGGCCGTGCAGCGCATGGGCGTGAATCTGCCGCCGCTGCTGAGCTATCACAGCTTTCAGTACGGCACGGCGCTGGCGCTGGTGTTTCTGTCCTTCGGACTGGGCGACCGCATCAACTCGCTGATCAAGGAATACAGCCTGGTGCAGGACGGCATGCTCAAGGCCAATCAGCTGAAGATCGAAGCGCTGCAGAAGGCCGACGACGTGAAGGAAGAATTCATTGCCAATGTCTCCCACGAGCTGCGCACGCCGCTGACGGGCATCATCGGTCTGTCGGAGATCATCCTCGAAAAGAGCGCCTCCTCGCTGGACGAAAGCGCCCGCGAGAATCTCAACATGATTCGTATCAGTGGCCAGCGGCTCGCGAATCTGGTGAACGATGTCATCGATTTCTCCGCCATCAAGAACGGCCATCTGGAGCTGCACAAGCGCCCTGTGGATCTGAAGAACATCTGCATTCTGGTGAACAAGATGTGCCGCCCCCTGATTGGTGACAAACCGATTCAGCTGGCTGAGAGCTTTCCGGCAGAGCCCGTGCTGGTGATGGGCGATGAAGACCGCCTGCAGCAGATTCTTTTCAATCTGGTCTCCAACGCCATCAAGTTCACCCAGCGCGGCTGGGTGGCGGTGTCCCTCGAGATCATCGACATCGACGCGCGCGTCATGGTGCGCGATACCGGCATCGGCATTTCCAAGGACCAGCAGTCGCGCATCTTCAATCGCTTCTATCAGGTGGATGCCGCCGCCAGTCGCGAAGAAGGCGGCACAGGGCTGGGACTGTCCATCTCGCAGAAACTGGTGGAGCTGCATGGCACGGAGATCATTCTGCGCAGCTCGCCGGGGGAAGGATCAACCTTCTATTTCGATCTGCCGCTGCTGACCGAGAAGGACCGCCTTGCCGCCCGAAACAGCAAGGTGCAGAAGAAACTGGTGCAGGAATCCGGCGAGAAACTCAATGCGATTCTGGAGAGCACCCCTGCTCTTGTGGATCGCCGCAATCGTCGCGAGGACAGCGAACCGGTGGTCGGACAGGCGCCACTTCTGCCGGGCAGGCGGCGCAAGATTCTGGTGGTGGATGACGAGTTCCTGAACGTGCGTATCGTCAAGGAGCATTTGTCGGGCCCGTATGATATCGACAGTGCGCTGAGTGGCCACGACGCTCTGATGATGCTGCAGCATGACAAGCCCGATCTGGTGATTCTGGACCTGATGATGCCGATCATGACTGGCTTCGAGCTGTGCCAGCGTATCCGCGAGAAGTACAGCATGGACGAGTTGCCCATCGTGATCCTGACCGCCAAGAACCGTGTCGAGGATCTGGTGAAGGGCCTGAACCTTGGCGCCAATGACTACATCAGCAAGCCCTTCAGCAAGGAAGAACTGAAGGTGCGTGTGGGCAAGCAGTTCGAGATGCTCAACCTGCTGGAAATTCGTCAGGAAAACCAGCGTCTGGCCTGGCAGCTCAACAAGTATCAGGAGACGGAGAAGAAGCTGCGCGCGCGGGAGACCCGGCTGGCGAAGATGCTCGACGTGACGGGCGATGCGCTGATCTCCATCGACGAGAGCGGGCAGATTGCCTACATCAACAAGGCGGCCGAGACCCTGCTGCGCCTGCCGGCGGAAGACTTCCAGGACGGGCCGGTGAGCCTGCTCGCCGAGCGTCTGGAAACCATCTGCAAGGGGGTATCCGAGGTGATCGGCTTCCCCTTCAAGGAGTCGGTGATTTCCTCGCCCGACAAGCCGACCTATTTCACCTTCACCATCATGCAGCCGGACGAACATGAAGATGCCGCCTCGCCCATCCGCGTGTGTGTGCTGCCCCTGAGTCTGGACCAGGAGTTCTACCTGCTGATGTTCCAGCGCGAGCAGCCGGCCAGTGAGAGTGATCAGGACATGCTGGACAAAGGCTCTCTGCCGCAGCTGATCGACCAGATCAACCGCAACGTGGAGCGCACGCAGGTGCTCGGCGAATACCTCGCGCGCATTACCCCGGAGGACCTGCAGAAGCATCGCCACTTGTTCGCCGACCTGGAGAATGTCGACAGGATCATTCACAGCCTGTCGGGTGCGCTTCCACAGGACGGCGACGATGAACAGCAGTACCGCGAGGCACTGGTCAAGCTGATGCAGGATTGCCACTACTACTGGCAGAAAGTGACAGGCGAATCCATCATCGAGCTGGCGGAGAAGAGCCGCATCTGGAGCGTCAGCATCGACAACGGCCGTCTGCGCACGCGTTCCATGAACCGCTATCTTTCCATCGACAAGCTGCCCAGCAATCCGCGCTGGCGCCAGGTGGCCCGCACGGCCTATTTCGTGTTGTCCAAGGTGTCCCATGATGCGGAAGCCAAGAGCGCGCTGGAGAAATCCGTCGCGCGTCTGCAGGACATCGTCGAAGCCAAGGCGCTGACCTGATCGTCTGTTCCACCAATGTCTTTGCCGCAGGAGTGCCCATGAGTCTTGAAAGAATCGCCACCGTGCGCTGCTTCGGTGGCGAACAGCGTCGCTACCAGCACACCTCCGCTACCTTGTCCTGTGTGATGCGCTTTTCGGTGTTCATGCCGCCAGTGGCTTTGCAGGACGATTTCAAGGGTACGCTGCCAGTGCTTTACTGGCTGTCGGGGCTGACCTGCAATGACGAGAACTTCGTGCAGAAGGCCGGGGCGCAGCGCATTGCTGCGGAGCTGGGACTCATCCTGGTGACGCCGGACACCAGTCCCCGCGGCGAAGGCGTGGCGAGCGCGCCGGATGGCGCCTGGGACCTGGGCCTCTCTGCGGGGTTCTATCTCAATGCCACGCAGGCGCCCTGGAACACGCATTACCGCATGTACGACTATCTTGTGGACGAATTGCCCGCGCTGGTCGAGGCGGCCCTGCCGGTCAACCCGCAGGCATGCGCCATCAGCGGCCACTCCATGGGGGGGCACGGTGCGCTGGTGATCGCACTGCGCAATCCGGGGCGTTTCCGCAGTGTCTCGGTGTTTGCGCCGATCTCTGCGCCCAGTGACTGCCCGTGGGGCAGGAAGGCCTTCGGGGAGTATCTGGGCGCAGACCGCGCCGCATGGCAGGACTACGACGCGACAGCGCTTGTCCAGCGTGCCAGCTCACCACTGCCTCTGCTCTACGATCAGGGTGCCGCCGATCAGTATCTGGCGGAGCAACTGCAGCCGGAGCGCTTCCTGGCCGCCGCCGCGCAGGCAGGCTACCCTGTCGATTACCGGGTGCGTCAAGGCTATGACCACGGCTACTGCTACATCGCCACCTACATCGAGGAACACCTGCGCTTCCATGCGGCGCATCTGGCCCGCGCCCTGTAAGCAACCACTCCCCCAGCCCAGGAGGCCCGCCCCATGACTCTGCAGATCAGCCCCCGCGTTCAGGACATTGGCTTTCCCGTGCGCCGTCTGCTGCCGTCCCGCGCTCTGCAGCGGGTAGGCCCGTTCATCTTCGTGGACCACATGGGCCCGGCGCTGTTCGAGCCTGGCAGCACGGCGGGCGATGTGCGCCAGCATCCCCATATCGGCCTGGCCACGGTGACTTATCTCTTCAACGGCGCAATGATGCATCGCGACAGCCTGGGCCAGGTGCAGCGCATCGAGCCCGGCGCCATCAATCTGATGACTGCAGGCCGTGGCATCGTGCATTCGGAGCGCATGCCGGCGGACATCCGCGCAGGGGGCATTGCCGTGCACGGGATGCAGACCTGGCTGGCGTTGCCCACCGAGAAGGAAGACATGGCGCCAGCATTCGATCATTACCCCGCCTCAGCGATTCCCGCCCTGCGTATTCCAGGCGGCGAGCTGCGCGTGCTGATTGGCAGTGCGCTGGGCCTTTCGTCGCCGGTGCGCGCGCATTCGCCCACCACGTTTCTCGATCTGACATTGAGTGCTGGCGCGCACTTCGAGCTGCAGTGCGAGGGTGAAGAGCTGGCGGTCTACGTTGCCGAAGGCAGCGCGCAGGTGAACGCCGAGGAGGTGCCGGCGTGGCATCTGCAGACAGCGGGTGACGCGGTGCAGGTGCTGGCGGGCAAGCAGGGCGTTCGCGCGATCGTGCTGGGTGGCGCGCCACTGGCAGGCGCGCGCTACATCCACTGGAATTTTGTGTCGTCCAGTCTGGAAAAGCTCAAGCAGGCGGGCGAGGACTGGAAGGCGCAGCGTTTCACGCTGGTGCCGGGCGAGACAGACTGGATACCGCTGCCGGGCTGAATGGCTACAGGAGGATGGCGCGCCAGTCGAGTGTCGCCAGCCACAGCAACACGCCAGCGCACAGGGTGAGGGCCTGGCTGACACGGTCCTTGATGGCGAACACGATGGGGTCTTCTGCAATCTGCCCCCGTGCCGCGAGCAGCCAGATGCGCGTGATCAGATACAGCAGCAGCGGACACAGCAGCCACAACAGCTCGGGCGTGGCGTATTGCTCCCGCGTGTCGTCATTGTTGATGTACAGCGCAAACACCATCACCGACATCAGCGCACTGGCGCTGCCGAACATCGCCATCATGTTCAGGTCCTGCGCGTAGTAGCCCCTTCCTTCCGACTGTTCGATGCCCGCCTTCTGCAGATAGTCCAGCTCGGTGTAGCGCTTGACCACAGCCAGGCTGAAGAACAGGAACATGGAGAACGCCAGCAGCCAGAACGAGGGCACCACGGAGACAGCCGCCGCGCCGGCGATGATGCGCAGGGTATACAGCGCCGCCAGCATGATGACGTCCACCAGCATGATGCGCTTGAGCACGAAACTGTAGAGGCCGGTGCACAGGTAATAGACGGCCAGGATGATGACAAAGGCCCGCGGCAGCTGGCTGGCCAGCGCAAAGGACAACAGCAGCAGGACCGGGCTGATGAGCAGCCCGCTGAGCAGCGCAATCTCGCCGCTGGCCAGCGGGCGCAGCCGTTTGCTGTGGTGCTGCCGGTCACTGGGCAAGTCCAGCAGATCATTGAGCACATACACGCTGGACGCGCACAACCCGAAGCTCAGGAAGGCCAGCAGTGCCTGCAGGAACAGCCGTGTGTCAGTGAGTTCATGGGCGAGCACCAGCGGCAACAGCACCAGCGCATTCTTCAGCCACTGATGCAGGCGCAGAGAACGAATGCAGCCCTTGAGGCCACCAGGCGTGCGGGTGAACTCCGCCTCGATGGGCGACAGCGCCGCCACGCGGGAGCGCAGTGCCGGCGAAACATTCACGGGTATCGCAGCGGCAGCATGGCGCCAGACCTCCAGATCCACCTCGCGATCCCCGGCATACACATACTGTGGCGCCTCGGCGGCGATGATCTGCTGCTTCTGCGTGCCCGAGCAATTGTGCTTGCCGTCGCTGCCAATGGCGGCATCGAACAGTCCCAGATGCGCGGCAACGGCATCCACAAGATGCTGGTCAGAGGCCGAGATCAGCACCAGGCGCCGGCCCTGCGCCTTCTGGGTCC
>CAYWMC010000051.1:0-10918 GCA_964459345.1 uncultured Klebsiella sp.
TACCTTGCAAAGGGACTGAAGGATCACCCGCATGTTACACAATGATCAGGATGAGCAGGACATCGACGCCCTGCGCAGTGGCGACCGCGCCGCCTTCACGCGGCTGGTGGCCCGTCATCACCGACGCCTGCTGGTGGTGGCGCGCGCCATCGTCGGCGATGTATGGGCGGATGAAGTGGTGCAGGAGGCCTGGATTGCCGCGCACCGCGCGCTGCCGAAATTCGAAGGCCGCTCGAGTCTGCAGACATGGCTGTACACCATCGTGCGCAATGAAGCCCGCACCCGGCTGGGCAAGGAAGCGCGCTATGTCTCGCTGGACTCCCACAGAAACGCCCAGGACGGCCACACTCACGAAGACACCTTGCGCGCGTTGAGCCTGGAGTTCCGGGGGGATGGCCACTGGCAGAGCGCGCCGTCCGACTGGCACACCGAATCGCCCCTGCAGCTGCTGGAACACGATCAGCTGCAGCGCTGCATCGACAGCACTCTGCAGCGCCTGAGCGCCGACCAGCGCGCCGTCTTCACTCTGCGCGATCTGCAGCAGATGGAGCTGCAGGACATCTGTAACATTCTGGAGCTGAGCAACTCCAATGTCCGGGTGCTGCTGCACAGGGCAAGACTGACACTGATGCAGGTGATCGACCGTTACCAGGAGACAGGCACATGTTGAAATGCAGAGACATTGCCGCGCATGCCAGCGACCGTCTCGACGGGCAGCTGAGCTGGCGCCAGTCGCTGGGCTACGGCGTGCACCTGCTGGTGTGCGGCCATTGTCGCCAGTTCATCCGCCATCTGCGCACCACGATCACCTACACCCGGGCGCTGCCCGAGCAGGCCCCTCTGCCAGAGGCCGAGACGCAAGCCATTGTGGCGCGAGTCCTTGACCCGGCTCCCGACTCCATTGCGCCCCATCCATGAAGACCCCGATTTGCACCACGATCAACGACAAGAGGATTGTCCCATGACTATTTGCCATACCGCCTTTCGCCGCACCACCCTGTCCCTGTGCATCGCTGCCCCCGGACTGCTGCTGTCCTCGACGCTGCTGGCCCAGCCTGCTCCACAGAATCAGAACGCCATCGACACCATCGTGGTGACCGGCAGCCGCAGCCTGGAGCGCTCCATTCTCGAGTCTCCGGTGCCCGTGGACACCTTCTCCGCCGAAGACGTGCGTGACTCCGGCGCCCTGGCTGGCGAGCTGGGGGAAGCCCTGGCCACGCTGGTGCCCTCGTTCAACTTCCTGCGCCAGTCCAATTCAGGCACCTCCGACCACGTGCGCGCCGGCCAGCTGCGCGGCCTGAGCCCCGACCAGATGCTGGTGCTGGTCAACGGCAAACGCCGCCATACCTCCGCGGTGGTGAACAGCGAGACCAAGATCGGCCGCGGCACGGCGGCGGTGGACTTCAACACGCTGCCCCTGAATGCCGTTCACCACGTGGAAGTGCTGCGTGACGGTGCCGGCGCGCAGTACGGTTCCGACGCCATCGGCGGCGTGGTCAACCTGATTCTGGACCGCGAGAGCGTGCGCCCCGAGTTCAATGTGGGATACGGGGCCCATGTCACCGATTTCGACGCCATCGACGAGAAAATCACCGACGGCCAGACCCTGACTCTGGACGGCAAGGCAGGGCTCACGCTGACCGGCGGCGGCTTCCTCAACGCCGGTTTCGACGTAAAGCGCCGCGAGGCTACCGACCGTGCCGGCTTCGACCTGGTGCCCTTCTTCATTCCCGCCACGCCCGCCAATCTGGCGCTGCAGGGCGAGCGCAACTACGCGAAGGGTGACCCCGAGGTGCGTGACGCGAATCTCTGGTTCAACGGGGAACAAGCTCTGGGAGCCAATATTCTGTACGCCTTCGGAACCCTCGGCCGTCGCGACACAGAGGGAGCGACATTCTTCCGCTACCCGGACGAGTCGCGCAACGTGCCGGCGGTGTACCCGCAGGGCTATCGCCCCGTGACCACCGGCGAGAACCGCGATCACAGCGTGACCCTGGGCATGAGCAGCAGGCTGGGGAACTGGGCCACGGATACCAGCGCCACACTCGGCGGCAACCGCTTCGCGTACGGCGCGAAGAATTCCCTGAACGCGTCCTATGGTGCCGCGAGTCCCACACGCTTCGATTCCGGCGAATACCTGCTGGACCAGCTGACGGTGAACGCCGACATCCAGCGCGCCACGCCCTATGACACCGCCTTCGGCACGCTGCACGTGGCGGCTGGCGCGGAGTATCGCAAGGAGAAATTCCGCACCCGCGCGGGCGAAGCTGCTTCGTGGCAGGCCGGCCCGTTCAGTGCCGACATCGGCGCGCAGGGCGCGATTGGCCTGACGCCCGCCGACGAGGCCCGCGAGGCGCGCGAAGTCTACAGCGTGTATGTGAACGTGGCCGACCAGCTGACCGATCGCCTGCTGCTGGACACCGCCGCACGCCTGGAACACTACTCGGATTTCGGCGACGAGCTGTCGGGCAAGGCCAGCGTCTATTACGAACTTGCCGACGGTTACGGCCTGCGCGGCGCGCTGTCCAACAGCCTGCGCGCGCCAGCCCTGAGCCAGATCGGCTTCTCGGACCGCAGCACCAATTTCGGCGACAACCGCAGCCTGGTGAATACAGTGACCCTGCCGGTGGCCAATCCCCTGGCCCGTTTGCTGGGGGCCAGCGCGCTCAAGCCGGAGACCTCGGTGAACAGCAGCATCGGCCTGACGGCACAGCCGGGCCGCAACGTGACGCTGACCATCGATGCGTTCCAGATCGACGTCGATGACCGCATCACCTTGTCGGACCGTCTGTTCGGCGCGCCGCTGGTGAACTTCGTACAGGCCCAGCCGGGCGGCGCGGGCATCGAGTCGGTGCGCTTCTTCACCAATGCCATCGACACGCAGACACGCGGCATCGACCTGATCGTCACCCACGAAGCGCCGCTGTTCGACGGCGACCTGGCGCTGACGTTCGGCTACAGCTATGCGCAGACGGAAATTGCCAGCATCACGGCCACGCCTGCACAACTGCTGGCGCTGGACCCCGGCTTCCGCCTGATCGGCGTGGAAGAGATCAACACCATCGAAGAATCAGCGCCGCGCCAGAAGTCCAGCCTGCTGACCACGTGGAGTCGCGACAAGCTGACGCTGGTCAATCGCATTCATTACTTCGGCAGTGTGGTACGGGTGTTCAATTTCGGAGGGGGCTTCGAGCCGCGGCAGCGTTATGGCTCGGAAGTGGGCGTGGACATCGAGGGCAGCTATCTGATTCATCCGGGCGTGACGTTCACCCTGGGCGTGAACAATGTGTTCGACAACTACGCCGATCTGTCCAGCGCCGACATCAACTTCTTCGGCAATCTGCCACACGACGTGCTCTCGCCGATTGGCGAGAGCGGGCGCTATGTCTACAGCAGTCTGAACATGCGGTTTTGAAACCGTAGGAGCGGGCTTGCCCGCGAACAGATTTTTACAGAATGTTCGCGGGCAAGCCTGCTCCCACACTAGCCTGCTCCCACACTAGCCTGCTCCCACACTAGCCTGCTCCCACAAGCAGGCCCGCTCCCACCACCAGTCCTTACGAGCCCAGGCGGTAACGCAGCTTCACCACCAGCGTGTCGACGATGGGCTCCGACCATGCCTCGGTGAGCAGGCCACCGAAGTCGTCGTACATCGTGCCCGGCAGGTTGGAACCACGGGTGTACACTACGAAGAGGTCGGACAGCGGCGCGATTTCCCAGCGATAGCGAGCCTGGAAGGTCATGCGGCTGATGATGAAGTCTTCGTCGATCAGGTTCGGTTTGGCGATGGGGTTCAATGTCTCCAGCTTGCGCGGGCTGACCTGCCAGTAGCGGTCTTCCTGCGCCTTCAGGCCTGTCCACTGCATGCTGAAGCGCAGCTGCTGCTTGGCGCTGATGAAGTAATCCATGGTCATGCGCGGCGCCCACTGCGAGGCTTCGAAGCTGGTGTAGCGCCCGGCGCCCTTGTAGACCAGCAGCGCTTCGCGGTCGTTGTACTCCAGATCCACCCCCATGGAGAACGTGTCCACGGGGCGGTAGCTGAAGCCGGCGGAGGACGTGACGGATTTCGGCCCGATGTCTTCCTGGTCGAAGCTGATGTTGGCGGTGTAGGACAGCGGGCGACCCGGATCACTGCTCCAGCCGAAGTTCACGGACCAGCGTTCCGGAATGCGGAACTCGCCACTGCCACGGCCCAGACGGTCGTCGATTCGCGGGTTGAAGTAGCGCAGACCGGTACGCAACTGGGTATTGTCCAGGAAGGTGTAGCTGCGGTTGAAGAACAGACCAAGGCGCGTGGGCTGACCGGTGGTGTTCCACTGGTTGATCATCTGGAAGCTGCTGCTGCGTGAGCGCAGGCCCTCGATGTTCGACTCGTTCAGGTTGAAGTTGTACTCGGCCTGGATGTTGTCGTTGCGGCTCAGGAAGCCCAGGTCATTGATGTCCAGCGTGTCGTCCAGGTAAGACAGGGCCACACGGTGCTGGCGGTCACGCTGTGGCTGGAAGATGATGTCGCCGAAGGCACCGGCGCCCGTCACGCCATCGGCGTCGCTGTACAGGAACTGACCATCGGCCACCCAGCGGGTATCCGCCGAGAAGTAGTGCACGTCAACGCCATTGACCATGGCGTCCACATTGTCGTGGGACACGTCGGTGCCCATCCAGCCGATGGCTCTGCGGCCGCCGCCCGTGGTGTCTTCGTACAGCAGACGGGCCACCGCGAAGTCGCGCCCTTCGGCCTGCAGTTTCACCCGGTTGCCCAGGCGGTCACGGCCGCGGATCTCGGAATCGTCTTCCGACGCCATCAGGGTGCCATAGCGCCAGCTGCCACTTTGTCCGGTCAGCTTCACGGCACCCAGCAGATCGGAAGGCTGGCTGAGATCCGTCGCGGTGGCAGTCACGCCGGCCGGCACGTCGAACAAGGCCTGTCCGCCGATGCGACGCGTGTTGAGCAGGGTCGTCGGACCACCGGGGCCACGTGCCCCCTGCGAGCGCGGCGAGGTGTTGAACACGTCCTGCCCTTCCAGGAAGAAGGAGCGCTTCTCCGGGAAGAAGGTCTCGAAGGCCGTGAGGTTCACCACCACGTCGTCGGATTCCACGTTGCCGAAATCCGGGTTCAGAGTGGCGGAAATCTGCATGTTGGACGAAGGACGCCAGAACACCTCGGCGCCGGTGCGGGCCTTGGTCTCTTCCTTGATGCCGTCATAGGTGGTGGAGACATAGGGGTAATAGGTGATCTGCGTGCGCGGCTCGATGTCCTGCAGTTCGTATTTCTGGAACGCCGAGAGGAATTCGTTCACGGTGTCGGGCAGGGCCGGGAAGGACCAGGTTTCGCCGGTCGTGCCAATCTGGCGTTCCGTGTAAATGCCCATGCGACGGGTATTGCCCGCCACCTGTGGCAAGGACACCATGGACCAGGGCACAAAGATCTCGGCTGACCAACCGCCGTCCACCACGCTGGTCTCGGCATCCCAGGAGCCATCCCACTGCAGGTTCATCTGGCGCTCGGGCAGGATCGTGCCATCGGTCATGGAGCCACCGAGATTGATGCGCATCATGTAGCCGTACAGGCCTTCGCCGGAGGGGTCGATGTTGAACACGAAGCCATCGCGCTCGAGCCGGGTGTCACGGGAGGTCATGCGCGCCACGATGGTATCGGCGGGCTGGTAGTTCATCACGCCCACATAGATGCCGCGCTCGGTATAGAAAATGCGGGTGTGGGTCTCGTAGGCAGTCTCGGCCAGGGTGTCGGGAATGACCACGCGCATGCCGTCAATATAGGGAATGTTCTGCCAGATGCCTTCGTCCAGCCGGCCATCCAGCGTCATGTCGATGGTGGCTTCGTCAATCTTGGTAAGTTGGGGAATGACTTCCTGGGCGAGCAGCAGCGGGCTGGCCAGCGCCAGCAAGGCAGTGGAAATGGCGGCAGCCAGCGTCCCGCGGCGCACCGGTATGAACAGTTCAGGCATTTGAAAAATCTCGATTTTATTTGAAATTATGGAAATGGATGACAGGCAGTCATCTTCGAAAAGGTCCCGCAATATACCCTATCCAAAGTACATGATCCTGTTTGATTACAATTAGTTGCAATACTCCCCCCAGTTCCCGCCCGCCGCCGCCCGGCTCTTTAAGAATTCCTTAAGACTCGCTGAGCATACTGCTGCCCAGAATCCCGAAATGCCTTACAGGAGCCCTTCATGAAGTTGCACGTACGCCCCCTTGTGTTGACCGCTGGTCTGCTGCTGAGTCTGAGCGCTCTGGCAGAGCCTGCCCCCGAATTCACACTGCCCGATGCCGCGGGTCAGACCGTCAGTCTGAGCCAGCAGCGGGGCAAGATCGTGTACGTGGATTTCTGGGCGTCCTGGTGCGGCCCGTGCCGCCAGTCCTTTCCGTGGATGAACGAGATGCTGGGCAAGTACCAGGCACAGGGGCTGGAGATCCTGGCCATCAATCTGGACACCGGTCGCGCCGAGGCCGATGAGTTCCTGGCGAAGAACCCCGCCAGCTTCACCGTGCTGTTCGACCCGACGGCCACCCTGCCCCCGCAATACGGTGTGAAGGGCATGCCCACCAGTTATCTGATCGACGCCTCTGGCGAGATCATCCTGCAACACGCCGGCTTCAATGCCTCGCACCGCGAGGACCTGGAAGCGTCCATTCAACAGGCTCTGGAGACACTGCAATGACCCACTCTCTTCCTCTTCCTTTGCTTCGACGCAAAGCCTTGGCGCTGCTTGTCCTCTGCGCCTTTTTTTCTTCCTGTTCCCTGGTGCAGCCCGTGCAGCCCTGGGAGAAAGGCATGCTGGCCAAACCGGAGATGATCTTCGATGAGGACGCGCTGGATGCCGCATTCGTGGAGCACACCTACAGCAGCAAGGAGGCCGCCTTCGGTGGCGCCGGCGTTGGCGGCGGAGGCTGTGGCTGCAATTGAAGCAGCCCGGAACACACATGACTGAGCACACGACTGACAGGATCACACCCAACGGCAGGCACTTCCTGCAGGCCCTGCGCAGCAGCGGTCTGGTGGCACTGGCCACCACGGCCGCAGCCCTGAGCACGCAGCAGGCGCTGGCAGAAGCCGCGCCCGAGAAGGCCACCTTCAGCCTGAAGACCTTGAGCTATCAGGATTTCCAGCCGGGCGCCGACCGCATCGACATCGACGCCGAGTCCCTGCTGTTCCAGGTGCCGATCGCCGGGCAGTGGAGCCTCACCGGCACCGCAGTGCATGACGCCATTTCCGGTGCGTCGCCGCGCTATCACTCGTCGTCCCTGACCGAGATCAAGGACACGCGCAAGGCCTACACCGGCGCCGTGACCCGCTACTTCCAGCAGGGCAGTCTGACTGCCAGCACGGCGTATTCGAAAGAGAAGGACTACGTGTCGAAGAACTATGCGATGCAGGGTTCCTGGGCCACGCCCAGCCAGAACACCACGTTCATTCTGGGCCTTGGCTATACCTCGGACCGCATCCTGCCCAACAGCCTCTTTCTGGAACAGGAAGAAGACAAACGGGTGTTCGACGTGGCCGTCGGCGTCACCCAGGTGCTGAGCCCGACGGACATCGCCCAGGTCACGCTGCACCACACCCAGGGCCGTGGCTATTACTCGGACCAGTACAAGCTGTATGACGCGCGCCCCGACACGCGGGACAGCAATTCGGTGCTGCTGCGCTGGAACCATCACTTTGCCGAAAGCGCCAACACGCTGCACAGCAGCTACCGCTATTACACCGACACCAACGACATTCGTGCCCACACGCTGGAATTTGACTACGTGTTCAATCTGCCTGACCAGTGGAGCGTGACGCCGTTGCTGCGCCTGTATTCGCAGAGCGCCGCCGACTTCTATTTTGACCCGGTGGCCAATGATCCCTGGGCCGACGCAGACACCTTCGGGGCACCGATCTCCGTGGTGTATCCGCTGTACTCGGAAGGCGGCTATGCCTCGATGGATCAGCGCCTGTCGTCCTTCGGTGCCATCACCTATGGCGTGAAGCTGAGCAAGCATTTCGGCGAGGCCTGGACGGCCGACCTCAAGTACGAGCGCTACGAGCAGCGCGGCGGCTGGGCACTGGGCACAGGCAGCAAGGGCCTGCCGGACTTTGGCGCGCGCAGCATCCAGTTCGGCGTGAGTTACGCCTTCTAGCCCCCATCATGCAGCCGACACTTCACCGACATGCCTTCCACGCCATGGCCAGCTACTGCGAGATCGTGCTGGCCGGCGTGGCAGACGAAGCAGAAGCCACCAGGCTTTCTGCCCTGGCCGAAGCCGAGGTGCGGCGCATTGAACACAAGTACTCCCGCTACAGGCCCGAGAGCCTTCTGAGTCAGATCAACGCCCACGCTGGCCCGGTGGCCTGTGACGAGGAAACGCTGGCACTGCTGGACCGGGCGGCACTGCTGCACGCCCACAGTGGCGGCTTGTTCGACATCACCTCCGGCGTGCTGCGCCAGGCCTGGGACTTCAAGGCAGCACGTGTCCCTGATGACGCCACGCTGGCAGCGCTGCTGCCTCTGATCGACATGGCGGGCGTGCAGCGTGAAGGCGACAAGGTCTGGCTGCGCAGCCCCGGCATGGAGCTGGACTTCGGCGGCTTCGGCAAGGAATACGCAGCCGACTGCGCCGCTCAGGTGCTGGCCAGTGCCGGCGTGCGCCACGGCTATGTGAACCTGGCGGGCGACATGCGCGTGCTGGGTCCGCGCGCCGACGGCACGCCCTGGTCCATCGGCATCCGCCACCCCCGCGACAAGGCACGCCTGCTGGCGAGCATCCCGGTGAGTGCCGGCGCGCTGGCCACCAGTGGCGACTACGAGCGCTGCTTCGAACAGGACGGCCAGCGCTTCTGCCACATTCTCAACCCCCGCACCGGACAGCCTGCCCGCACCTGGCAGTCGGTCTCGGTGCTCGCCCCGAGTGCGCTGGTCGCCGGCGCCTTCACTACTATCGCCATGCTGCTGGAAGAGGAAGCACTGCCATTTCTGCGCAGTGCCGGCCTGAGCTTTCTGGCGGTGGATCAATCTGGAACGCTGTATCAGGAGTCGCCCCATGCCTAAGTCTCTGGCCCGAATGTTTCTCGCGTTGCTGAGCCTCGTGTTCACCTCGCCTCTGTTAGCCCAGGACGAATTCCTCGACCCGGAAGTGGCCTTTGTGCTGAGCGT
The DNA here is from genome assembly GCA_964459345.1 of uncultured Klebsiella sp. GTDB lineage: Bacteria > Pseudomonadota > Gammaproteobacteria > Pseudomonadales > Pseudohongiellaceae > UBA5078. The sequence continues at coordinate 9,156 of CAYWMC010000051.1, forward strand.
CAGCCAGGCTGCGGATGCCGTGGAACTGCACTGGGACATCGCACCGGGCTACAAGCTCTACCGCGACAAGTTCATTGTCGAGACGCCCGGAGTCGTCACTGCCGATGTACCCATGCCGCCTGCCGAGATCCACTTCGACGAGAATTTCGGCGAAGACATGGCCATCTACACGGCGCCTCTGAGCCTGAGCGCGCCACTGCCGGCCCTTGAGCAGAGGCAGACACTGCGCGTGGGCTATCAGGGCTGTGCCGAAGCCGGCCTGTGTTATCCGCCCATCACCAAAACCTACACGCTGCAGCCGGGCTTTGTGGGCCAGGTGGCGCTGGACAGCGCGGCGGACATGTTCGCCGCCCCGGTGCCGGCAGCACAGATTCCCGCTCTTTCTGCGACTTCCGGCAACGCGTCGGCGCCCGCCGCGACAGCCGTGGAAGACGATACGAGCCTGGCCACCCGCCTGCTGCAGACACGCAATCTGTGGACCATCGCCGGGGGCTTCCTGGTGTTCGGCCTGCTGCTCTCGTTCACGCCCTGCGTGCTGCCCATGGTGCCCATCCTCTCGTCGATCATCGTCGGCATGGACCAGCAGGGCACGCACAACCGCTGGCAGGGCTTTCGCCTGTCGCTGGCGTACTGCCTTGGCATGGCGCTGGTCTATACCGGCATGGGCGTAGCCGCCGGGATGCTGGGCGAAGGGCTCGCCGCGTATCTGCAGGCCCCCTGGCTGCTGCTGAGCTTTGCCACGCTGCTGGTGGTGTTCTCTCTGTCCATGTTCGACGTGTACCAGCTGGAGCTGCCGCAGAGCCTGCAGGGCAAGCTCAACAATGTCAGCGGCGGACTGCAGGGCGGCCGACTGGCCAGCGTGTTCGTGCTGGGCGCCGTGTCTTCACTGATCGTTGGCCCCTGCGTGGCCGCGCCGCTTGCCGGCGCGCTGGTGTACATCAGTCAGACGGGCGACGTGGTGCTGGGTGGCACGGCGCTGTTCGCCATGGCCATGGGCATGAGCGTGCCGCTGTTGCTGACCGGCTTGTCGGCAGGCAGTCTGCTGCCCCGCGCCGGCGCCTGGATGGTGCATATCAAGGTGCTGTTCGGCCTGCTCCTGCTGGGCGTGGCCATCTGGATGGTGACGCCGGTACTGCCCGTGTCCGTGATCATGCTGTTGTGGGGAGCCCTGGCACTTCTGGCGGCCATGTATCTGGGCATCTTCGACCGCCCTGCCGCGCAGGATGCCAGCCGGGGCAGTTTTCGCGCCCGCATGACCTCGATGCTGGCCGTGTTGCTGCTGGTCATCGGCCTGGCAGAAGTGATCGGCTCCGTCAGTGGCGCCAGGAGCCCCCTGCAGCCACTCGCCGGCTTCGGCGGTGCCGCGCCGGCACTGACAGCAGACTCGACACCCGCATTCCGCCGCATCAGCACCCTGGCAGAACTGGAACAGATTCGCGCCACCGCCACCCGCCCGGTCATGCTCGACTTCTACGCCGACTGGTGTGTGGCCTGCAAGGAAATGGAACGCTTCACCTTCAGCGACCCGCAGGTGGCCGACACCATGGGCCGCTTCGAGATGCTGCAGGTGGATGTTACCGCCAACAACGCCGATGACCGTGCCCTGATGAAGGCCTACAGCCTGTTCGGACCACCCGCCATTCTGCTCTTCGACAACACCGGCAACGCTGCCACTCCTGCGCGGGTCATCGGCTTCACGCCCGCGCCCGAGTTTCTCGCTGCACTCAATCCTCTGCTTCTCTGAAGGAGTTTCACCATGGCCT
>CAYWMC010000052.1:0-10829 GCA_964459345.1 uncultured Klebsiella sp.
AATTGCCACCTCCCGGGCGCTGCGCGACATCAGGAGAACACTCATGCAGACTTTCAGTCTGGACGGCCCGCTGGTCAGCGTCGACTGGCTGGCCTCGGCATTGCACAGCAGTACGGCAGAAGACACTGATCTGGTGGTGCTGGATGCCAGCTGGCATCTGCCCACCGCCGGCCGGGATGGCGAGGCGGAATGGCAGCGTGAACGCATCGGCAATGCCGGCTACTTTGATTTCGACAAGCGCATCTGCGACCGCGACTCCGCGCTGCCGCACATGATGCCGGATGCGCAGTTGTTCACCACGGAAATGCGACGTCTCGGCGTCAATCAGGACAGCATCGTGGTGGTGTATGACAGCGTCGGCATATTCTCGGCCCCGCGCGCCTGGTGGATGCTGCAGGCCATGGGTCACACCCACTGCGCCGTGCTGGATGGCGGCCTGCCGGCGTGGAAACGCGCCGGCCATGCCGTGACGACTGCTGCGCAATCAAGCGCCTCTGACACCGTTGCTCAGGGCGACTTCACGGCGCGGTACCGTCCCTCGCTGATCAGCGACTGGCGCGAGGTATTGCTGGCCACCAGCGCAGCGGACACCCGTATTCTGGACGCCCGCTCTGCAGACCGCTTCTACGGTCGCGCGCCGGAACCACGACCAGGACTGCGGGGCGGCCACATGCCCGGAGCACGCAGTCTGCCGTTCGATCATCTGGTGCGCGACGGCCACTTGAAGCCACTGGATGAATTGCAGACACTGCTGGCTGCCCAGGCAGCGCCGGGGTCCAGAGTGATCGCCAGTTGCGGCTCCGGCGTAACCTCCTGTGTCGTGGCGTTTGCAGCGCATCTGGCCGGTTACAGGGAAGTCTCGGTCTATGACGGTTCATGGGCCGAGTGGGGCGCGGGCGATACTTTACCCGTCGTCACGTCCGATTAATCTCCGTATACTCCGAATTCCTGAACGTCAGCCCGGGACAGACAATCGCAACCATGACTACTGGCAACTCCGACAATTCCAGCGCCGCATTGAACGCTGAGACCAAACCGGCAAGCGCTCCCCCCAAGGGCAGTTTCCTGGCCAACCTCGCCTTCAACATCGTCATCCCGGTGTTCATTCTCAGCAAGCTCAGTGGCGCAGACAGCCTTGGCCCGTCTCTGAGCATCGTCTTCGCGCTGGCCTTTCCGATTGGCTATGGCCTGTGGGATCTGCGCCAGTCCGGCAAGGTGAATCCCTTCTCCATTCTGGGCGTCGTAAGCGTGTTTCTGACGGGCGGTATCAGCCTGCTGCAACTCGACCCGCAATACATCGCCATCAAGGAAGCGGCCATCCCCGCCTGCATCGGCATTGCCGTGCTGTTCACGCAGCGCACGCGCTTCCCGCTGGTAAAGACCTTGATTCTGAACGCGCAGCTGGTGCGCACGGATGCCCTGTATGAGGCTCTGTCGCAACGCGGCAACACGGCGCTGTTCGAGAAGCGCCTCGGGCAGGCTTCGCTGATTGTGGCGGGGAGTTTCTTCGTGTCTTCAACGCTGAATTATCTGCTTGCCAAGATCATTCTGGTGAGTCCGCCGGGAACGACGGAGTTCAGCGAGGAACTCGGTCGCATGACAGCCTTGAGCTACCCGGTGATTGCACTGCCCAGCATGGTCATTCTGATGCTGGCGATCTGGTTCGTGTTCTCCCAGATCAGGAAGCTGACGGGCGAGAGCCTCGAAACCTTTCTGGTCGACCCCGCAGGCTGAGCCGAGGCGAGCCGCCACCGTTCAGCGGCTGAATGCCACCAGGTGGTCCATTTCAATATGGATGCCGATCTTCTCACCCTGCGCATGGCGATGATGGCTGGGCACCAGACTGAGCACGTGTGTGCCGTCGGGCATCTCCAGGGTGTACAGGTATTGCGAGCCTCGGAAGGCCTTGTCCAGCACCTTGGCAGTCTTGGGACTGTCGTCGTCATGAATCACATCATCCGGGCGTATCAGCACTGACACGGCAGAGCCCGCCGCAAATCCGTGCACCTCACCGCCACCCAGAACGCCCAGTGCCGTCTCCACCCGTTCCGCATCCAGCACCGTTCCGTCCAGAAACACGCCTTCACCCACGAAGTCCGCCACATAGGCACAGGCTGGCTGGTGATAGAGCTCGAACGGGGTGCTCCACTGCAGCAGCTCGCCCGCACGCATCACGCCGATCTCGTCGGCCATGGCAAACGCTTCGTATTGATTGTGACTGACCAGAATCGCGGTGATGCCGTCGTGCTTGAGCACCTGGCGAATCTCTCTGGCGATCTGCTCCCGCAGCTCCACATCGAGACTCGCAAAGGGCTCGTCCAGCAGCAGGATGCGCGGCTTCGGGGCCATCGCCCGCGCCACCGCCACGCGCTGTTGCTGACCGCCGGACAAACGGTGCGGATAGGCATCCAGATACTCGGCAATCTTGAGCATGCTAGCCAGCTCCTGCACGCGGGCGGCACGTGCGGCGGCAGTCATGCCCTTCAGGCCGAAGCTGATGTTGTCGCGCACGGTGAGATGGGGAAACAGGGCATAGTCCTGAAACACCATGCCGACATGGCGCTGTTCGACAGGCAGGCTGTGCAGCGGATTGCTGACGACATCGCCGGCGATGCGAATCTCGCCCTCCAGCGCCGGTTCGAACCCCGCAATGGCGCGCAGCAGCGTGGTCTTGCCGCAGCCGCTCGGGCCCAGCAGGCAGCCAATCATCCCTTCATCAAGATGCAGGCTGATGTTGCGGACGATGACAGTGCGCTCAAGCGCAACGGACACATTGTTCAGTTCAAGTACGTGAGTCATAACCTGGTCTGGATCGCGAGATCGTCTGGCTGAGAATGATGACGGGAATGATGCCTGCCAGCACGATCATGAGCGCCGTGCTGGAGGCTTCGGCAAGCCGTTCCTGATTGGCGAGTTCATAGGTGCGGATAGCCAGCGTGTTGAAATTGAAAGGGCGCAGAATCAGGGTGGCGGGCAGCTCCTTGAGCACGTCCACGAAAACCAGCAGGCTGGCGGTCAGCAGACTGCCGCGCATCACGGGCACATGGACCCGCCGCAGAATCTGCAGTGGCCTGAGCCCCATGGAGCGCCCCACATCGTCCATGGTCGGCTTGATCTTGCCGAGCCCTGCGTCGAGCGTGTTCAGCGCCACGGGCAGAAAGCGCACGAGATAGGCGAACACCACTGCCACCAGCGTGCCACTGAGCAACAAGCCCGTGGCGACATCGAAATTGGCGCGCATCCACGCGTCGAGCGTGTTGTCGAACCAGGTGAACGGGATCAGCACGCCAATAGCCACTACCGTGCCTGGAATGGCATAACCGAGCCCGAGCACGCGGACCATGCCGCGCAGAGACAGACTGGGCCGCAGGCGCTTGGTGTAGCTGATGAACAGGCCGAGCAGCAGGGCAATGATGGCCGTGATGCTGGCCAGCTTGAGACTGTTGCCGAACATGCTCAGGAAGCCATCGCGGTCGAGCAGATGCCAGGTCTCGGTGGACCACTTCAGCAACTGCAGGAAGGGAATCAGAAAGCCGAACAATACGGGCACGCTGCAGTAGAACACGGCCGCCCATTTCTTCCAGCCACGCAGTTCGATGCGCGGCAGACGCGTGTACTTGTTGCTGGTGTGGTGATAACGCGCCTTCTGCCGGGACCAGTGTTCCGCCAGCACCAGAAACAGGATGAACAATAGCAGCACGGCCGCCAGCAGCGCCGCCGCCGTGCTGCTGCCCAGTCCGAACCAGGTGCGGAACACGCCGGTGGTGAACACCGACACACCGAAGTACTGCACGGTGCCATAGTCCGCCAGAGTCTCCATCAGCACCAGGGACAAGCCGGCAATGATGGCGGGACGCGCCAGTGGGATTGCCACACGGCGAAACGCCTGAAACGGGGTGGCTCCCAGAGTGCGCGAGACTTCCAGCACACACACCGACTGTTCGATGAAGGCTGTGCGCGACAGCAGGTAGACGTAGGGATACAGCACCAGCGACAGCATGGTGATGGCGCCGCCCAGGCTGCGTATGGACGGAAACCAGTATTGCCCGAAGCGCAGTGAGAAGGTCTCGCGAATCCATGCCTGCACCGGGCCACCCACATCCAGCAGACCGGTATAGGTATAGGCAATGATGTAGGCCGGCATGGCCAGAGGCAGCACCAGTGCCCACTCGAGGATGCGACTTCCGGGAAAGCGCGTCATGGTCACAAGCCACGCGGGCCCGATGCCCAGCACCAGCACGATCAGCCCCACGCCCAGCATCAGGGTTACTGAGTGGGTGACATAGTCGCCCAGCACCGTGTCGTAAAGGTGTTGCCAGACGCCTTCACTGCTGGCGCTCACCGAGGACAGCACAGTCAGCACGGGCACACTCAGCAGCAGGCACAAGGCCAGAATGCCCCAGGTGGAGGCATGACTGGGAAACCAGCGCTTCAAAGACGACAAGGCCCCTTCCGGGGCCTTGATTGTGAGTGTATCCATGGGGACATCAACCAGAGATTACGGCCTGTTTACTGCCATCCAGCACGGTCCATCAGACGAACGGCTTCGGCATTATGGATGCCGAGTTCATCCAGCGCAATGTCGTCAGCCTTGAAGCTTCCCCAGGACTGCAGCAGCTCGCTGGCAGGCACATCGGCACGCACCGGGAACTCGTTGTTGGTCTCGGCATACCAGGCCTGGGCCTCTTCACTCACCAGAAACTCGATCAGTTTGACTGCGGCATCGCGGTTCTTGGCGGCCTTGGTCACTGCGGCTCCGCTGACATTCACATGCGCGCCATTGCCTTCCTGGTCCGGGAAGAACACCGCTACTGCTTCAGCCGCCTCGCGCTCCGCTTCATTGGCTGACTGCAACATGCCGGCCAGGTAATAGGTGTTGCTGATGGCCAGCTGACACTGTCCGACCGCCACGGCACTGATCTGCTCGCGATCGCCGCCCTGGGGATTGCGGGCGAAATTGCTGACAAAGCCCTTCGCCCACGCTTCCGTTGCCTCAACGCCGTTGTGACCGATCATGGAGGCGACCAGAGACTGGTTGTAGATGTTGGATGAGGAACGCACGCATATCTTGCCGGCCCACTTTGGATCTGCAAGATCGGCATAGGTGGACAGGTCGTCGGGATTCACGTTTGCCTTGTCATAGATCACCACGCGGGAGCGCAGCGATACACCGAACCACTCGCCTTCGGAATCGCGGTACTGCGCGGGAATCACACTGCTGAGCACATCGGACGTGACGCTCTGCAGCAATCCGGCTTCCTTGGCGCGGTACAGGCGGCCCACGTCAACAGTCAAAAGCAGGTCGGCTGGCGAGTTGGCACCCTCAAGTTCCAGACGCTGGGTCAGCTCATCCGCACCGCCAGTCACCAGATTGATGGTCACACCGGTGCGCTCGGAGTAGATGTCGAGAATCGGCTTGATCAGATTCTCTTCACGTGCGGAATAAATATTGACTTCATCAGCCTGGGCGCCGGCGCCACAGAGGACCAGCAGGGAAAGAGACAGCTTCTTGAACATGGCAAAACTCCTGGACGCAGATTCGGTGAGACTTGCAAACTGGGTTAGATGATAATTGATCTCATTTAGGTTTGCAATCGGTCAGACCAGCAACCGCTGGCTGCGACATGCGGCAGAGCGGGGCGTGACAGAGCGCGCCAAGAGTGCGCTAGAATGACCCGCAACGACTCGCGATGGCTTAACGCGCCGACGCCGCCGTCAACCCGATCCCATAACAAGAGCGCCGTCAGCACTGCGCATACAAGGGGCCAACGTCATGTCATTGATCCGCTGCACCATCGCCTGTCTCATGCTTGTCCTGGCCGCCTGTTCCGAACCACCCGCTACTGCCACTCCTACTGCCACACCAGCGGCTGCCTACAACCTGACGCTGGGAATGAAGGACTTCATGAATCTTGTGCTGGAACCCACTGCCGATGTGCTCTGGGATTCCGCCGGCTGGGTGAACGACATCGAGACTGGCTACCAGGAGCTGTACCCCACCACCGATGCCGACTGGGACATGGTGCGTCAGCGTGCCGCCCAGATCGTCGAGGCCGGCAACGCCCTGGCACTGCCAGGACGCGCCGTGGACAATGACGCCTGGCTCACTTACTCCAATGCCTTGAGCGCTGCTGGTGCCATGGCCATGGAAGCGGCTGCCGTGCGCAATCAGGAAGACTTCTTCCAGGCGGGCGCACAGATGTACAGCGTGTGCAGCGCCTGTCATCAGACATACAACCCGGAAATTTCCCGCTTCACGGCGAACTGAGAACTCTGTCGATGAACGTGTCACGTCAGCAGGCCCCTCAGGTTCGCCTGTTGTGCGGTGCGCTGTGGGTCATCGCCACCTGGTTGTGGGCGGGCCCCGTCTTCGCACATACCATTGCCGGCAGCAATGCTGTCTTCGTGCAGGGCATCGACGGCCCGGCCATTGCCGCGTTCGTCTATCTGGGCGCCAAGCACATGGTCACGGGCTATGACCACTTGCTGTTTCTGTTCGGCGTGCTCTTCTATCTGGCGCGGCCGCTTCAGGTGGTGCAATACGTCACGCTGTTCGCCCTCGGGCACAGCCTGACCCTGCTCGCCGGGGTGCTGCTGAATCTGCAGATCAATGCAGCGCTCATTGATGCCGTCATTGGCTTCTCCGTGATCTACAAGGGTTTCGAGAACATCGGCGGTTTTCGCAGCCTGGGCATCCCCATGCCCGACCCACGTGCAGCCGTCTTCGTATTCGGCCTCTTCCACGGACTGGGGCTGGCGACACGTCTGCAGGCATTCGACCTGAATCCCAATGGCCTGCTGAGCAATCTCATCAGCTTCAATGTCGGGATTGAGATCGGCCAGATTCTGGCACTGGCAGGCGTGTTTCTGGTGCTGAGCCTGTGGCGTCAGTCACCCGGCTTCCAGCGGCACGCCTTCATCACCAACACCTTGCTGATGAGCGGCGGATTCCTGCTGGTCGGCTATCACATCAGTGCATGGCTTTCAGGAACAGGTGCCTGAGCACCTTACAGGAGACACTCATGAGCGATGACACGCCGCAGGACGGCACCCCGAGACCCCGCACGCTGGCTCTGGCCACGGGTGTTGCGGCGCTGCTGGCGTCTGCCATTCTGGTCGTGGCAGTACTGCCGGCCGAGTTCGGCATTGATCCGCTGGGAACAGGAAGAGCGCTGGGGCTGCTGGCGCTGGGCAATGCCGAGGCAAGTCCATTGGAGACCCACGACGGTGTGCACGCCACTGACAGCGCCGAATTCGTGCTTGAGCCCTTTCAGTCCCTGGAATACAAATATCACCTGGCTGAAGATGCCACGCTGGTCTATTCCTGGGACGCCACCAGTGCACTGGTGTTCGACATGCATGCAGACCCGGAGGGCTTGGAAGGCGAGGAATTCGTGGAGAGTTTCGAGCAGGCCACCGGCACGCGCCGTTCAGGCACTTACCACGCACCTTTCACCGGCATCCACGGCTGGTTCTGGGAGAATCGCAGTTTCGAGGTCGTTACTTTGCGTATAGAGGCGGCAGGGTTCTTCGATGCCTCGGTGATATTCCGGGACGGCGGCATCTTCGACCGCGTCCCGGAACCGGCATTCAACTAGGCCGCGCTCAGCGCTGCTCGTCGGGATCGGAGCCGTCGGTGGGGGCACCCGTGCCGGAAGAACCCATGAACAGCTTGCGGCCGTCAGGGAACGTGATGTCCCGGCCATTGCCACGGCAGGACGGTGTGCACAGACGGTCCTTGCTCTGATAGCCCGTCACGACGATTTCGGTACCCAGTTGCAGGGAATCCCGGTTGATGCCACGACGCAGCAGTGTGTTGGGCGTGCCGCCCTCCACCATCCAGGCCTGCTGGCTACCATCTTCATTCGTGTGATTCAGGTGAATCCATGAATGCGGGTTGATCCACTCCACGCGCGTGATCGGACCACGCAGAGCAATAGGCAGATTCGCATCGAATTCTGCTGAGAACGCGTGGTGTGCAGACGCCGGCATCGACACTGCAACCAACGCTCCGGCCACTGCAGCAGCGGCCAACAAGTTCTTTACTCTCATTTCCATACCCCCAGACATTGTCTTGATTGCTTCGTATCAGCCGTCGACATCTTCCCCGAACAACTCGGCCTCACGTCCTTTTCTGTACTTTCCGTACATCAATTCTTCCACAAACTCCACGCACTTGAATTGCGGGAGCTCAAAGCCTTCTTCAAGTCTTCTGTAAATCGGCATGCTGATGGTCCAGGGCCGCTCGAAAAGGTCCGGGTCTTCCATCGTGGCCTGATACTGAATGACATTGGCGCTTTCCATGGTATAGCGCTCTGTCACCTTCAGCTTGTAGGTGTGGTAATTGCCCGCACGGTCGAACCAGGTGCGATCATCCAGACCGGTGACTTCGACCACAAAGGTATCGCCTTCCCAATAGCCATAGGACTGGCCCATCCACGCATCGAGCGGGGGCGGCCCCGGGTCTTCCAGGTAGATGTTGCGCACGGCTCCGGCGAAGGAATAGGCGATGAACATGGCCTCTTCACTCTGGAATATCTGGAACGGATGCGGCATATAGGTGGCGCGCGGAACACCCGGCATGTAGCACTTGATCTCGGGGTCGCTGCTCAGCCAGTTGGTCTGATTCTCGAGTCGCCGCGCCAGTGCCTCGGGCTTGTAGGGAATCACGCCCCCTTCCACGACGCTGAAACTGGCAGGGACGGAGCCCACAGCTCCCATCGCCACGATCTCTGGCGCAGGCACCGGCACGAAATCGCCGGGCACCATGGCATGGGCCGCTTTCGCCGGGGCGGCTTCAAGATTGTTGTTGGCGGTACTGAGCACCTGCCAGATGCCATTGAAATCGGGCTTGCCACTGGGCGTGCGGGGAATGGCGGAAGAGGGTGCCTGCTGCACCGGTGCTGCGGCTGCTTCGACGCCAGGCTGAGGATCTGCCGGGGCACAGGCTGCGCAACTGAGGATGACTGCCGCGGCGAGCAGCAGCCGTTTTTCTTGTTGTAATGACATGCGATGACGCCTCTTTTTGTGAGGCGATATAAACACCTGCAGATTGTGCGTGTCAAGCCGGCGGACCTGCGGCAAAAGGCCTCAAACGGACAGGCTGCGACACAAAAAAAAGTGGCAGCGAACTGCGCTGCCACGAACTCAATCGACTGGATTGATCTTCAATTCGCCTTGCGGCCCACGAAGGTCCCTTCGGCCATGCCACTCAGATCCAGGCTGCCCTTGATGGTGCCATCGTCCTGCAACGTGCCCTTGTACGTGACCGAGCCGGCATCGCCAGTCAGCACGAACTGGAAGTCGTTGCCAGTGGCAGTGCCGGTGAAATCAGTGTCGCCCAGCTGGCCGGTGTAATGGCCGGTAATGGCGCCATCACTGCCCTGTGTCATGGTGACGGACGCATTGCCAGTCTGCCCCATCACATCGACGGCAAAGCTCCAGCTGCCGCTGACATCCGCACTGGCCAGCGAGGAGGCCAGCAGCAGGAAGGCACAAAAGGCCATGGAAATGGTGTGAAAAGTCTTCTTGAACATAGTACTACTCCCCCCTGGGGTCCGCGTGTGAAACAAAAAAGAGCATCGACTACTCGTGAACTGAGACAGCGCAATGCGGGAGAGAAAGTAACACGCGGGGCTTCGCAGCAGCCAGCCGTGGCGGCTGACTTCACCCTGAAATTCGCACTGTCTGTCGCTTGACGGGACTCAGAGCGGATTTGCTGTGGCGCGCACTCGGTACCAGCCGGCAATACTGTAGCGATCACGCCGCGCCGCGCGGACTTCATGAGGCACTTCTTCGCTCAGGAAGACAGCAAGTGTGCCGGCCAGTGGCAATACTGTCTGCAGAGGCTGCTCGCCGGCGTCATCGTAGATCACCAGCTCGCCCCCGTCCGCATCACACCAGCCCGCATTGAAATAGGCCACCACTGACACGACGCGCCTGCTGGCGATCTGCTTGCCCGGGTCGCGGAACGCATCACGATGCCGCTTGTAGAAGGCGCCGGGGGCATAGTGGGCGAAGTGACTCTCGAAGCTGTCCAGCCCCATGAACAAACGACGATTCAAGAACAGGCGCAACGCGTCGGCCCATTCCAACCAGTCCTGTTCTGCGGGGGTGATGCCGGTAATCCACTGAATGGTGTCGCGGCGAATGTCCGGCGCCAGCGTGTGCTCCTGCAGGCGGCCAACGCCTGCGGGGTTGAACTGAGTAGATGCAGAACTGCTCAGCTGCACGGCCAGTGCAGCGGTCAGTGCAGGGGGCAAGGCGTCAGGAATCACGCACCATGACTGTACGCGCAGCGCCTCGACAATGTGTTCGAAAAGCAGATCCGTGCTGTCAGCAGTTCCAGGGTTCAGCGCTTGCGTCGACATGCGGCGCTCCGTCCAAGCCGTGCTCAGGATTTCTTGCGGAAGACCCGCGGCTTGCGCGGACCCAGGGGAATGCCGCTCTTCTTGATGCGCGGACCGGCAGTCTTCTCGGCGGGCTCCGGGGCTGCGGACTCAGCCGCAGGAGCTTCTTCAGCAGCAGCGCCATCGGCGGCGCTCTGCGTGGCTTCGGCCTTCTTCACCCGCATGCGGCTGCCCTTGAGCTCGAGATTGTTGAGTGCGCGAATCGCTGCCTTGGCTTCGTGGGGCACCGGCATGTTGGCGAAACCGAAGCCTTTGGAGCCTCCTGTCACGGCGTCCATGACGATGGTGCAGGACTGCACGCGACCATGCTCCGCGAACAGAGCCAGCAGCTCAGGTTGGGTGATGTCTCGAGAAAGATTGCGAATGAGTATTTTCAATGGGGTACCCGGTAATAGCGAAGGCGGCGGCAAGATTCAGCAA
>CAYWMC010000053.1:0-1210 GCA_964459345.1 uncultured Klebsiella sp.
AGGCTTCATCGTGCTGAACTACAACCTGCAGGACAAGGACAAGGACAATTCCTTCCACTCCGCGAACTCGGATCTGAGTGTGAAGTTCAAGTACACATTCCGGTTCTGATCCACCCCTCAGTCGGGCTGCCACATGACATAGCCTTCATCAGCGGCAGCCCGGCGCAGCATCTCCAGCAAGGGCAGCGCCCGGCGCTGCAGGGCGATCGGGGGTTCCTGGTCCTCATCTTCCTCGTCTGCCCCGGCACGTGGCACCGGCACACGGCGCAGCGCTTCTTCCAGCGTGGCCAGTGCGGTGAGCAGGTCTGCCCCGCTGACCGCCCCCTGTTCGTTGCCGCTCATGCCCATCATGCGCAGCAGGGGCAGTGCCACATCACCCATCATGATGAATTGTCCGGCGATATCACTTTCGAATCGGATCAGCATGAATCGTGTCTCCTCGATGTTCCTTCAATTTACAGCATTGCTGTGCAGTGCGGGCCAGTATAGGGCCATCGGCGCTCCATTCGTGTGCAATCAAAAATCTATCGTTATAAATTGAACAATACATTTTGTGTTTGAAATGGCATTGGCTTATCATGCGCCCCGTTTCCTCAACAAACCCGGCATTATCAGGAGAATTCAAGTGTCATTGATCAATACAGTCGTAAAACCGTTCACAGCCAATGCCTTCCACAACGGCGCATTTGTGCAGGTCACCGATGCAACGCTGCGTGGCAAGTGGTCCGTCATTTTCTTCTATCCCGCAGACTTCACGTTTGTATGCCCCACCGAGCTGGGTGATCTGGCAGACAACTATGCCGAGTTCCAGAAGCGCGGCGTGGAAATCTACAGTGTGTCCACCGACACGCATTTCACGCACAAAGCCTGGCACGACAGCTCCGACACCATCCGCAAGATTCAATACCCGATGGTGGCCGACCCGACTGGCACCCTGAGCCGCAACTTCGAAGTCATGATTGAAGACGCCGGCCTGGCCGAGCGTGGCACGTTCGTCGTGGATCCGGAAGGCCGCATTCAGGTCGTCGAAATCACTGCCGGCGGCATCGGTCGCGATGCGGCAGAGCTGCTGCGCAAAGTGAAGGCTGCTCAGTACGTGGCGTCACACCCAGGTGAAGTGTGCCCGGCCAAATGGAAAGAAGGCGAAGCCACACTGGCACCGTCTCTGGACCTGGTAGGCAAGATCTAAGCGCTTTGCATAGTGGGAGCG
>CAYWMC010000053.1:1310-10786 GCA_964459345.1 uncultured Klebsiella sp.
CTTTATGCCCTCGGGTACGCTCCCACATCAGAGTCTGCTTTCAGATGAGAGTCTGCTTTCACATCAGAGTCTGCTTCCCCATCAGTGTTCGCAGTTGCAGTCATCTCCTCCGTTTTTCATTTTTTTTCGTCAAGGAATCCCGTCATGCTGGAACCTACGCTGAAAAGCCAATTGCAGTCTTATCTCGAGCGCGTCACACAGCCTTTCGACATCGTGGCCTCACTGGATGATGGCGCCAAATCCGCAGAGCTCTGGGAGCTGTTGCAGGAAATTGCCCGCCTGACTGACAAGATCACGCTGCGCAGCGATGGCACCGACAGCCGCGTGCCTTCCTTCACGATCAACCGCAAGCAGGGCGATGTCAGTCTGCGTTTCGCAGGCATTCCGCTCGGCCACGAATTCACGTCTCTGGTGCTGGCCTTGTTGCAGGTGGGCGGACATCCGCCGCGTGTGACCGCCGAGGTGATGGACCAGATTCGCCAGATCGAAGGCGACTTCCGCTTCGAAACCTATTACTCGCTGTCCTGTCAGAACTGCCCGGATGTGGTGCAGGCGCTGAACCTGATGGCTGTACTCAATCCCGGCATTCACCATGTGGCCATCGACGGCGCGCTGTTCCAGGCGGAAGTCGATGAGCGGCAGGTGATGTCCGTGCCCTCGGTGTACCTGAACGGCAAGCTGTTTGCCTCCGGCCGTATGGGCGTGGAAGAAATCCTGGCAAAGATCGACACCGGTGCCGCGTTCCGCGAAGCCGAGAAGATCAGCGCCCGCGAGCCCTTCGATGTGCTGGTGGTGGGCGGTGGCCCGGCCGGTGCGGCAGGCGCCATCTATGCCGCGCGCAAAGGCATCCGCACCGGGGTTGCCGCCGAGCGCTTCGGTGGTCAGGTGCTGGACACCATGGGCATCGAGAACCTGATCTCGGTTGCGGAGACTGAAGGGCCGAAACTGGCCCGCGCCCTGGAAGAGAATGTCCGCGACTACAAGGTGGACATCATGAATCTGCAGCGCGCCTCGGCCCTGTTGCCGGCCGTGGATGAAGGCGGCCTGCATGAGATCCGCTTCGACAGCGGCGCATCGCTGAAGGCGAAGACAGTGATTGTTGCCACCGGCGCGCGCTGGCGTGAACTGAACGTGCCGGGCGAGAAGGAATACCGCAATCGCGGCGTGGCCTATTGCCCGCACTGTGACGGCCCTCTGTTCAAGGGCAAGCGTGTGGCGGTGATTGGCGGGGGCAACTCCGGTGTGGAAGCCGCAATCGATCTGGCCGGCCTGGTGGCGCATGTGACTCTGCTGGAATTCGCGGATCAGCTGCGTGCCGATGCGGTGTTGCAGCGCAAGTTGCACAGCCTGCCCAATGTCACCGTCATCACCAGTGCCCAGACTTCCGAAGTCCTCGGGGATGGCGCCAAGGTGACCGGCCTCGCCTACAAGGACAGAGTGACGGGCAATCCCTGTGTGGTCGCGCTGGATGGGGTGTTCGTGCAGATCGGTCTGCTGCCCAACAGCGACTGGCTCAAGGGCACACTGGAGCTGTCACCCCAGGGCGAGGTCATCACCGACAACAAGGGGCGCACCAGTGTGCCGGGCGTGTTTGCCGCAGGGGATGTGACCAATGTGCCCTACAAGCAGATCGTGATTGCCATGGGCGATGGGGCGCGCGCGTCGCTGAGTGCTTTCGATCACCTGATCCGCCACTGATAAGCCCAACGTGTGCAGGGCCTGGAGTGCTCAGCGTTCCGGGCCCTACAGCAGCCCCAGATTGATGGCACGCAGCACCGCCTGCGTGCGGTCACGCACGTCGAGCTTGGCCAGAATCGAGGACACCTGATTTTTCACGGTGCCCTCGGACTTGCAGACGGCCAGCGAGATTTCCTTGTTGCTGTAACCCCCGGCCATCATGCGCAGCACTTCCAGTTCCTTCGTGCTCAGCGCCTCGGCCGCCGCCCCTTCCTGCTGCGGCGCCTCCATGCCTGCCAGCCCGCGGATGATGCGTTCCGTCAGCGCCGGCTGCACCAGCGTGCCCCCCGCATGCACGGTGTTGATGGCGTCCACCAGACTGTCCAGCGACACATCCTTCAGCAGATACCCTCTGGCGCCCGCCTGCAGGCCCTCCAGTACCAGCTGATGATCGTCGAAGGTGGTCAGAATGATGCAGGGCACCATGCAGTCCGCCGCTTTCAGGGTGCGCAGTGCATCGATGCCTGTCATGCGCGGCATGCGGATGTCCAGCAGGAGCACGTCCGGCTGCCAGGTGCGCACGCCGTCCAGCACCTCGCTGCCGTCACTGACCTGGCCCACCACGCGAATGTGCTGACTCAGCTCCAGCAGGCTGCAGATGCCCTGGCGGACCAGCGTCTGATCGTCGGCCAGCATGACGCGGATACTCATGAGCCCTTCTCCTGGCGCGCATGCAGCGGCAGACGGATGTGCAGCGTGAAGCCCTTCGGCGCGGACGTCCACGCCACCGTGCCCCCCAATGCCTCCACGCGCTCGCGCATTCCCCGCAGCCCGTTGCCGGGGACAAGCTGCGCGCTGCCACGGCCGTCGTCAGAAATCTGCAGCAACAGGCTGTCCTTGTCCCGCGTCAGGGCGATGGTGCAGTGGGTAGCGCCGCTGTGGCGCAGGCAGTTGGTGAGTCCTTCCTGGGCACAGCGCAAAAGGGCTTCGGCGTGCTGCACGTCCTGCACCGCCGTGTGCTCCAGATTCAGGCTGATCTGCAGGTGCGGCGTGTCCTGCACCAGGGTCTGCAGCGCCAGGCGCAGATCCAGCAGATCGTCTTCCCGCAGCTCGCTCACGGCGCTGCGCAGATCGGCCAGCAGCAGGCGTCCGAGCGCCAGCGCCTGTTCCACTTTCTGCCGCCCGGCGCCCTCCGTGGTGTGAAAGGCGACTTCAAGGTGCAGGATCAGGGCCGTCAGGTGATGCCCCAGGGTGTCGTGCAGGTCGCGCGCGATCCGCAGTCGCTCGCTCTGGCGCGAGGACTGTGCCAGCAGCTCGCGGGTGGCCAGCAGCTCCCGGTTCAGGGCAGCGGTCTGCTCCCGCAGGGCCTGTTCGCGGATGGCGCGGTAGGTAGTGCTGACGGCGAACAGGTGAAACAGCCCCAGCGTGATGGCACTGCTGAGGGCCCCCACCGGCGTGTCATCCCCAAGGTGGACCCACTGGCTGATGCCGAACAGCAGCACCATCAGCACCAGCAGTCCCGAGGTGATGCGGATGCTGAAGGTTTCCGCAGCCTGCACCATCCAGACGATTCCCAGGATGGCGACGAAGGCGATTTCCACCCGTGCATACAGGCCGATGATGAGGGCCAGTTCCAGCCACAGCAGGGTCAGCAGTCGGGGCCTGGAGGACAAGGACCAGGGCGTGACGAACACGGTGAACGTCAGCGTCGTGCCGGCAAACAGCAGCGCCGTGAGGGTCAGGGAAGTCGACCATCCGCCGTCGGCGTCCGCCATCATGAACAGGCACAGCATGCTGACAATGGCCAGGACTACTGCACCAGTGAGGTTTTGGGCGCGTTCGCTGTTCCAGAATCCGGTCATGGTGTGATCTGTGGGGGTCAAGGACATTGGCTGCCGCATTATGGCACGGCCCAAGTAATGGTCGCATAGGCCGGAAGTCATGCCCGCACGCGTGACTTCCGGCACTGGGCGGGCCGCGGAGCACTCCCTATTCTGAGCGCCATCAACCACCCTGCTCAGGAGATCCCCCATGGCCCCATTGCATCAACTCGCGTTCTACCTGCATGTCAGCATCGGCACCCTGGCCCTGCTGGTGTTCTGGATTCCTGTCTTCACCCGCAAGGGCTCGCTCGATCACCGGCGCTACGGACGCTATTTCGCCATGGCCATGTATGCCGTCGCGGGCTCCGGCCTGTTCATGGCAGCGCTGGACCTGTTGCTGCCCTTTGCCGGCCATCCACTTCGTGAGGGCATGAGCTCCGCCGAGGTGGCCGCCCAGGCGAAGGAGGTGCGCGACGCGGCCCTGTTCCTGCTCTCGCTGAGCATTCTGGTACTGGCCACTACCCGCCACGGCTGGCTGGTGATTCTGCACAAGGCCGATCGCGCGGCGCTGCGCACCCCGCTGCATCTGGGGCTGCTGGGAATGCTGTGTCTGGTGGGCACTGCCTTGCTGGTGCTGGGCCTGAGCATGAAGGCGCCCCTGTTCCTGGGCTTCGCCGTGCTGGAGTTGAGTGTGGCCAGCGGCATGCTGCGCTATGTGCTGCGCGCCGAGATTGGCCCGAAACAATGGTGGATCGAACATCTGGGCGCCCTGATCGGCTCGGGCATCGGCGCCTACACGGCCTTCTTCGTATTCGGTGGCAGCCGCCTGCTGGCACAGTTCCTGAGCAGCTCCTACGAAGGCTACGGCCTGGTGTTCTGGTTCGGGCCGGGGGTGGTGGGCAGCATTGCCACGGCGATTCTGTCGCGGCAGTACCGGGCGAAATTTGCCTGAGGGGGAGTCTGTGCTAGTCTTGTACTCACAATGTGACCACGCGAGTGACTACTATAATGGCGATGACAGGAGACAAGGCAGCAGGCAAGGAACTGGCCGACCGGCGAGTGAATCTGCGTGTGACACAGGAATTGTGTGAATTGATCGATGCCGGGGCCAGGGCCGCCAACAAGGACAGAACGGCCTTCATGCTGGACGCCGCGCGTGACAAGGCCATGCAGGCCCTTCTCGAACAACGCGTCTTCGAGCTGAGTGAAGAGGGCGAGCAGCAGGTGCGCGCCTTGTTTGCACGACGCCTGAGCGAGATACCCGAAGCAGTGGAACTGATGGCACGGAGGCCACAATGGCAGTCAGAGCCCCACAGCGATTGAATTCGTCCCACATCCTCGGGGCTTTCGACAGCGGCGAGCCGGTACTGGACACCTGGCTGCGAGAGCAGGCGCTGGCGAGCGCCAGAACGGCTTCTACCTATGTGGTCACCGATGCAAACGACAATGTCCTGGCCTACTACTGCCTCAGTGCTGGAGCCCTGCTGCGACGGCACGTGCCAGGTCGCGCCCAGGGGCGCCGGGGATTGCCGGAACCCATTCCCGTCATTCTTCTGGGCAGGCTCGCGGTGGATCGTGCACATCAGGGCCGTGGGATCGGCGCAGACATGCTGCAGGATGCCTTGCTGCGCGCGCTGGATTCCTCCCGCCGGGTGGCGGCCTTCGGGCTTCTGGTGCATGCACTCGACGAGCGCAGTCTGTTGTTCTACCAACGCTGGGGTTTCGTGCCTTGTCGGGATCACCCTCGCAGCCTGTTGCTGCCGCTAACGCTTTGAGAGACGTCGAGACAACATTCAACCCTGCCCCCCGCTACATCGCACGCCGCAGAAAGCTGTGTTACCGTTGGCCCTCGCCACAAAACAATAACAGGGACCGGAATGCGTGCAGTGATCTATCTCGTCTCCGGCGCAGTGTCTGCCTTCCTGCTGTATCCGCCGCAGGTGCTGCCCGCGCTGCTGGCGCTTTTCACCCCCGAACCCGCCGGATTGAGCCTGCAGCACACCCCGCTGCCAGACTCTGGCGCAGACAATGCCGCCGTCCGCACAGCCCTTTTGCGCGGCACCAACAAGGTGTCCACCGAAACCTTGCTGCAGGCCGGCCTCGCCCCGGATGCACTGGAAATGGGCGCCGACCTGGACGGCGACGGCGACCCGGACGACATTCATCTGCGCCTGGAAGTCGCCATGCTGAGCGCTGACCCCGAGGCCCCCTGGGCTTTCGTGCCCAAGGCGTTCGGCCTGTCGCAGTGGCAGCTCCCACAGACGGCGCCTGGCATGACCCCGGCCGCCTCGCCCGACCTGCGCTTCGAACAGGGCGACACCGTCCTGATCACGTTCGAAAACTCCCTGCATCTGCCTCTCTCCCTGCAGTTCGATGGTGTGGACGCGGTGGCGCAGCTGGCCGCCATTCCGGGTGCCAGTCTGGCTGCAGGCACTTCGATTTCCGTGTTGCCTGGCCAGGCACTTGCCTACCGCCTGAGCCCGCTCAGCCCCGGTGAGGCACGCTACCAGGCGCAGGACCCAGCAGCGGCTGCCCGGGGCCTGCAGGGCCGGATACTGGTCGAAGAAAATCAGCCCGACAACGCCCTGCAGACAGTGGACACGGGGTGGCTGCTCGCCACGCCAGCCGCCACAGGCGCCCTGATCGACACCTCGGTCAGCGCCAGCATGGATGCCGATGCCGTGCTGCAATACTCCGGATTCGGTCTGGCACTGGGGCTTGCCCTGGCAGGCCTGGGGGGGCTGCTGCCGCTGCGACGCAGACGCGCTGTGCAGGAGCACGCCCCATGAGTATTCGCACTGGGCTGGCGGTGACAATGGTTCTCGGGGCCTTCTGCAGTCTGGCGGTGCAGGCCCAGCCTGCAGGGGTTCAGCCTCTGGTGGAGCCGCAGCCAGGCGTGGCAGTGACGCGCATCGACAGTGCCGCGCCATTGCAGCGGCAGACCCACGAGGTGGCGCCGCCAGCGTCCCTCTCGCCCTTCTTTGACACCGCCGGCATGGTGCTGCACGCCAATGCCGGGGAGCTGCCACCGGACTGTGTCGCCATCAGTGCGGACGTCAGCCATACCGTGCGGGCCGGCACCCGGCACGCCTTGCCCGGCACGGCACAGGTCTTCGCCTACGACACGCCGCAGCTGCTGGTGCCCGCCTGCAGCCGCGTCACCGTCACCCTGGTCAACGAGGATGCCATCCGCCACCAATGGCTGCTGCAGGGGCTGCCCTCTGCCTTGTATCCAGGCGGCGTCTTCCTGCTGGAAGCCAATGGCGGTCAGCGTGTGACAGGCACTTTCATCGTGCCCGGGGCTGCCGCGCGCTACCCCGTGCAGTCCAGCAACGCACAGCACAACGCTCAGGGCATGCAGGCAGAACTCATCGTGACGACGCCAGATCCCGGCCTGCCCCGCGGTGCGCTGACTCTGATTCTGGCCATGGCCTTGACCAGTGGCTCGCTGTTGTTGACGATGCACAAGCGCTCAGAGTAAAAAACGCCCCCGGGAAGCCTCCTTCGAGAATGCACATGCCAAGACACTCACTCCTGCGCCCCGCCATGCTGGTGCTGCTCGCCAGCTTCGTGACGGCCTGCCAGTCCACGGGGGCGGCGCGCTTCGACCGCCTGCTGCTGGACGACGCCATCCCCGGCGGCTATGGCGTTGCGGCGGCAGACATCGACGGCGACGGTCTGCGGGACATCGTGGCGCTCTCCACCACTCCTGCGCAGTTCGTCTGGTACCGCAATCCCGGCTGGGAGAAGTACACCATCAGCACGGCGACCAGCGGCAATATCGCCACCGCGCCCCATGACATCGATGGCGATGGCGACATGGACCTGGTGCTGGCCAGTGAGTTCAGCCTGAGCAACTCCACCTCCGGTGGTCTGGTGCAATGGTTCGAGAACCCCGGGAATCCCCGCGCGCAGCAGGACTGGCAGGCCCATCGCATCGACGCGATCCCCACAGCGCACCGGGTGCGCTGGGCCGATGTGCAGGGCGATGGCCGTCTGGAGCTGCTCGTGCTTCCCATCATCGGCATCGGTGCAGCAGCGCCGGATTATGCCGTTGGCGCGCAGCTGGTGGCCTACGCCGTGCCCGCCAATCCGCGTGGCGTGTGGCCGCGGGTGATTCTCAGCGACACTCTGGAAATGGCCCACGGTCTGCAGATCGAAGACTGGGACGCCGACGGCCGGCAGGACCTGCTCACCGCGAGCTTCGCCGGCATTGAGCTGTTGCAGCTGGGCTATGACGGTCTGTTCGTGAGCCAGGTGCTGCTGGGCGAGGGCAATCGCGGGCCTCGCCCCAACCAGGGCAGCAGCGAAGTGGCGTTGGGAATGCTCAATGGAGAACGCTTTCTGGCCAGTATCGAACCCTGGCATGGCAACGAAGTGGTGATCTATCAAAGCAGTGGCGAGCCCGACCAGCCCTGGCTGCGGCAATTGATCGACGCGGAGTTTCGGGGGGGGCACGCCCTGCTGACCGCTGACCTGAACAATGACGGGCAGGACGAGATTCTGGCCGGGTTTCGTTCCGAGCCTTACGGGCTGTATGCGTATCGCTATCTGCGGGACACGGGGCTGTGGGAGCGCACCTCGCTCAATGCCAGCCGCGTGGCTGTCTCCGGCCTGATCGTGGAAGACTTCACCGGCGACGGCTTCAAGGATGTCGTCGCCATCGGCAGTGCCAGCGCCAACCTCGTGCTCTTCGTCAACGAGGGGCGCTGAGCGCACTCAGGGGGCGGGGGGGACCGGATTGCCGGCAATCCAGACCTGGCTCAGGGAGCGGGTGTTGGCGATGTCCTCCAGCGGGTTGCGGTCCAGCACCAGCACATCCGCCCACTTGCCCGGTTCCAGGGTGCCCAGATAGTTCAGGCCCAGACAGTCCGCAGCCACCTGGGTGGCGGATTGCAGCACCTGCATGGGGGTCAGCCCGGCCTCCACCATCATGCTCATCTCCAGATGCTCGAAATAGCCCTGAAAGCGCGTGGCCGGCCCCGAGTCAGTGCCCATGGCCACCTTCACGCCGTTGTCCTGCAGTGTCTTCAGATTGCGCAGTGCCATGGGCAGGGCGTTGTTCTTGTAATGCTGGGCCGAGGCGTTGTCGCGCATGCGCTGCTGACGCTCGGGTTCGCGCAGGGTGCTCAGCACGGCCGGGTCGGCTTCGCGCAGGAAGAACGGGTCGCTGAAGAAGGCCGGCTCGCTCTCGTACACGAAGGTGGACAGCTCGCGGGTCAGGGTGGGCACGTAGCAGACATCGGCAGCCTTCATGGCGGACATGAACTCCTCATCCACTTCGGCATCCCGCACGCTGTGGGCGATCAGGTCAGCACCGGCAGCCAGGGTCGACTTGGTATCGGCGAGTGTGTAGGTGTGCACGGCCAGCGGGATGCCGCGCTTCTGCGATTCCTGCGCGATGGCGGCCACGATCTCGGGTGCCATCTTCGCGGTGCGGCCAAGATTGTCATCCACGCGGATCTTCACGTAGTTCACGCTCTGGTCTGCCACGCCATTCACGGCGCGCACGGCCTGTTCCACTGTCTCGGGCGCCAGCACAGGCCCTGCCACCAGCAGCCTGGCGTGGTCCAGAAACAGCGGGTTCTGCTCGTTGCGGATCTCGAAGCCTTCGTACTCGTCATCGCCCAGACTGTTCACCGTGGTGATGCCATAGCGGGCGTAAAGCCCCAGCTGGCGCAGCACGTTGCCGCGATCGTAGTGGCCGGCTTCCAGCCCCAGCACGTCGCCCACGTGGCCGTGGGTGTTGATGAGACCGGGGATCAGTGTCTTGCCCGCGACATCGATGCGCTGGGCGCCCTCGGGCACCGGCGTGCTGGCGGCGGGCCCCACGGCGACGATACGGCCGTCAGTGGCGACCAGCACCGCATCCTCGATGGCGGCGGCCCCCGTGCCGTCGATGATGCGTGCGCCCACGAAGGCGAGAGTGCCCGGTGCCGCGCTGGCGGCAGAGCCTGCACTGGCCAGCAGAAGGGC
>CAYWMC010000054.1:0-10742 GCA_964459345.1 uncultured Klebsiella sp.
ATTCTGGATGAACTGCAGATGTATCTGAATGACCGCTGCCAGAGCTGGGAGCTGCAAGCAGACGGCAGCTATCTGCGCCTGACTCCGGACGACTGCGACAAGCGCGAACCAGTGCAGACTCTGTTGCTGCAGCAGCTGGCGAAAGTGCGTTACAGCGGTGTCTGAGTGACCTGCGGCAGGCTGGCTCTGTCCAGCTGCGCCGTGTCGGGCCCCTTCTGCATCATGAAATGCAGCATTCCCTCGCGCAAAGCGGTTGGGCTGAATTGAATCTGTTCGATGTCGTAGGCCCGCATCAATCCCACCAGCACGGCCCAGCCTGGCATCAGCAGGTCCTTGCGGCGGTCCTTGAGCCCTGGCAGCAGGGCATCAGGGTCTGCGGCGCAGGCCAGCACATCGGCACGCAGAGACAACAGAGCCTGCAGCGTAATCTGCCCCTCCGGAAAACCGCGCATCTGACAGATTGCCGCCAGCATCTTTGCCGTGCCCGACGATGCATAGGCCTGAGCCCATGGATGCTGCAGACATTCCTCCCGAATCGATTCGAAGACAGCCTGCGCTGCATCCACTGCATCGTCGAGGGTTCTGACAAGTTGTGATGGCGAGTGCGCCGGCTTTGCAAAATACTGGTCGCGCCAGCTGACACATCCAATGGGAAGGCTGCGGGTGACAAGACGCGTGTCCTGCACGCCGATGATGACTTCGGTGCTGCCACCGCCAATGTCCACGACAAGTCGCGCATCCTCTGAACGCGGCAGTCCGGACATGACACCGAGGTATACCAGTATCGCTTCCTGCACGCCGGAGATTACGGACACATCCAGCCCCAGCAATCGCGCCTGTTCCAGAAACTGCGGGGCATTGCGGGAGAGCCGCAGCGCATTGGTGCCCAAGGCCCAGTATTGGCGAATCGGATACCGCGCCATGACGTCTGCGAATTCCTGCAGGCAATCGATGCCTCGTGTGAAGGCGGCAGGTGAAATCTCGCCGGTCAGCGCAACGCCCTCGCCGAGCTGCACGATGTGACTGAAGCGTTCGACTATCTGGCTTTTCCCGTCCTGCCACTCTGCAATCAGCAGGTGGAAACTGTTGGAACCCAGGTCGATGCAAGCGTACATGGAAGGAAGTCGATCCTTTGGAGTCGGCGATGGAAGTGTCGGGATGGTACAAGCGCCATATGTCAGTGATGTGACAATGGCGCCTGCCGCAACGTCAGATCATGGATTGCTGGTAGTTCTCGATGCCGATTCTGTCGATCAGGGACAGCTGGGTTTCAAGCCAGTCCACATGCTCCTCTTCGCTGCGCAGAATCGCAGCCATCAGATCACGGCTGACGTAATCCTGCACCGACTCTGCGTGGGCAATGCCCTCCTTGAGGGTGGGAATTGCGAGCATTTCCAGTTGCAGGTCGCACTCCAGCATCTCGCGTGTGTGTTCGCCGATCAGCAACTTGCCGAGGTTCTGCAGGTTGGGCAGGCCCTCCAGGAACAGGATGCGGCCGATCAGCTCATCCGCGTGCTTCATCTCGTCGATGGACTCTTCGTATTCCTTGCTGGCAAGTTTGCCCAGCCCCCACTCACGGAACATGCGGGAATGCAGGAAATACTGATTGATGGCAATCAATTCATTGCCAAGGGCCTTGTTGAGGTGTTTTACAACGGTGGCATCTGCTTTCATGGGGACGTCCTTTGCGTGAAATTCAGCTGGTAGGGTCGTCTTTCAGGGCAGGCATGTCAAGAGCAGAGAGATTGTAAGGCTTTGATATTAATGATAAACGAACTCATTAACTTGTGCGGAACAGGCTGGGTGTCAGGTCAACGCGGCATTGACGAAGGTGGCCGAGCCCTTGAATTCGCTGACAATACTCAGGGCATGGCGACCACACTTGCCACACTCAGAGGCAACGCCCAGCTTCTCGCGAATGTCCGCCATGCGGCTGGACCCTTCGCGACAAACTTCGCGAATCTGGCTGTCAGTGATTTGTCGGCAGATGCATACGTACATGGGAAGTCCTCAGTTGCGATGCAGTTTAAAAGCTAATGAGAATGATTGTCAACCAGATTGCGAAGATCCGTGACTCCAGTCCTGGCTGCACGTCGTGCTACCATGCGCCACCTCTTGCAGCGTGTGATTGTCGCGAATGACTCCTGAATTGCCCTTGCAGGCCCCCACTGCCAATCCTGGCCGCCTTCTGCTGGTGGGCATGCTCCTGATCCTTGCGCTAAAGCTGGTGCTCGCCGATGCACTGGACTTGTACAGCGACGAAATCTTCTATTGGCAGGCGTCCACCCAGCCTGCACTTGCCTACAGCGACCTGCCCTTCATGGCGGCGTTGCTAGCGGGCCTCGGTACCGCCTTGCTGGGCGACACTGCCTTCGGGGTGCGCACATTCTTCATGGTCATGGGCACTTCCATTCCCTTGCTGGTTTACTGGATAGCCCGGCCTTTGCTGCCGCAGCGACAGGCCCTGGAGGCCGCGGGACTGGCCCTGTGCATGCCGCTGTGTGCGTTTCTGGGGCTGCTGGCAGTTCCCGATGTGCCGCTGCTGTTCTTCGGCCTGCTGATGACTGGGTTTCTGGAGCGGGCCACACGGCTGGGCGGGCTGTCATTCTGGATTGCTACCGGCATCATGGCGGCGCTGGGCGTCAGCACCCATTACCGTTTCGCACCGCTGCTGCTGGGCGCCTTCCTTTACATGCTGGCATTCAAGGACCTGCGCAGACACTGGCGTCAACCAGGCTTGTGGATAGCAGCCTTGATTCTGCTGACAGGTTTATATCCGATGCTGGCCTTCAATCTGGACAACCAGCTCAGTGGCATCGACTACCATCTTCTGGAGCGTCACCCCTGGGAGTTCCAAGCGGAAGGTCTGCTGCATGTGTTCAAACAGGCAGCGCTGGTCACGCCTCTGCTGTATATCGCACTGGCGGCGACGCTGGTCAGACTCCTGCGCGCGGCGAGAGCGGGGGATCATCGGCGTGGTCTCTTCGGCATGCTCGCTCTTGCCAATCTGGGAATCTATCTGGTGCTGGCGCCCTGGTCCGACAATACCCGTACATCCATTCACTGGCCTCTTTCCGGGTATCTGCCACTGCTGATATTCCTGCCGGAAACTCTGCGCAGCCTGCACGCGTACCTCTCGAACAGGTTCAGCTCCACAGCGGCCACCCGCTTGCTCAAGACCACGCTCGGCATGGGTTTCGCCGGCTCCCTGGTGGCGCTTGCCGGCATGGGAACACAGAGCGTGCAGGACCACTTGCGACCGCTGCTGGGGGAAGGCGTTCTATCCAACAAGATGGCAGGATGGCGCCCCTTCGCCGCCTATACCAGCCAGGTTCTTCAAGCTGGGCATTTTGCGCCGGACGATGTTCTGGTGACCGACAACTACTACACGGGAGCGCAGCTGGAACTCGCCCTGGGCCGCAGCCGCCCGGTCTACAATATTGACGAGGACAAATCCATTCGCGATGGACGCGCCGTGCAATACGAGATCTGGCAGAAGAACGCCTCCGGGCTGCGGGGTGAAGCCGGACGCGACGCGCTGTTCATCACCGAGGACAGCACACTCACCGTCCCAGACAAACTCGGTGTATTGGAAAGAGCCTGTGAGCAATTCCAGAGGCTGGATTTTCTGGGCCAGCTGGTTCTTTTTGGGGGCGAAAAATCCTTCAGTTTCTACCGGGCGGAAAA
The DNA here is from genome assembly GCA_964459345.1 of uncultured Klebsiella sp. Classification (GTDB taxonomy): domain Bacteria; phylum Pseudomonadota; class Gammaproteobacteria; order Pseudomonadales; family Pseudohongiellaceae; genus UBA5078. The sequence continues at coordinate 3,688 of CAYWMC010000054.1, forward strand.
CATTGGCGGCCTGATGAGCAGCACGTGCCCCTTGCCTTCATTGGGGTGGATTGACGCCCCGGCGCAGGACGCTCGCATTTCGGGACCGCTGACCGTTTCTGGCTGGGTCGTCAATGAGGGCCTGGGGGCAGGCAGTGTTGAAGTACTTCTGAATGGAGAGTCGATGGGCTCTGCGACATATGGTTTGCCGCGACCTGATGTCGTGGAGGCCATGGCCGCTCAGGATGATCCAAACGCGCCTCTGCTGGGATATTCGCTGACAATCGATCGAGCTTTGCTGCCGTCAGGGCGCGTGGAGTTGCAGGTCAAAACCACTGGAGAATCCGGGGAAGTGCAGTATTTCGGCCAGCGAACTGTGCACCTGGAATGAGCATTGCCGGGACGATCAGTAGGGGTTGAGTACTTCGACCGCAATGCGCCACTCGCCTTCGGGAGTGAAGCGCCAATAGCGCAGGTAGTTGGTATTGAAGTCAGAGCCTTGTGCGCTCATCGTGCCGAAGGTGTATCCCGCATCGCGTGACTCCGAGAGGAAATAGCCACCGGCCTGATGCTGCAACGCTGCCATCTCCAGACTGTCATCGAGGTAGGCTCCATACACCTGAGCACCTGCTTCGATGCCTATGCCGGGCGCCATGCCTGGCACATACACGCGCTGGTTCGCGAGGCCATATCGCAACATCGCACGCATGCCGCCGCGGAAATTGATGGAACTTATGAAGCGCTCATCGGCCTCGACCAGAGAGTCCAACGTACTGCCATCCGCATTGGCTGCCGCAGTTTCATCAAGTGACTGAAGCGTTTCAGCGATATCTGCATTCACATCCAGGCTCAGAACTCCCGGCACTCTGACAGTCATGTCAGCGGCCATGCGCCACTGGCCATCAAATTTGCGCCATATCGTCACAAAGTGACCATATGTCCTTCTTGCCTCGCTGCCAGTGCCGTTGGTAAAGCGGTACGGCCCGCTCGTCAGTCCGAGGTCCCCCGCGACTGAGAAGTCGATGTAATTCGCGTTGGATTCGAGCGTGGATTCCCCACGCTGGGCAGGGCCGGTTTGTTCGTAGAGATTACGGGCGTCGACGGGCCCGCGCCGGAAAATGACTGCGCCATCGCTGAAGGAATTGAGAAATGCCTGGTTGAAGCCCAGTGTGCGGGAACTCTCTGCAAGTCTGACATCCGCTTCCCGCAGACTTTCCCAAATCGTCGTGCGTTCGTCTGCCTGCGCAAACAACGTGGCTGGGGTGAGCAATGGGAAGAGAGCCAGGAGTGCAATTTTGGACGATTTCATGGATACACCATTTTATTATCGTTCTGGTACTGCTCCAGTCTTGCGCCAAAGTATGTACCATTCTCGTCATCAGGTATAGCGCATAATGTACAGGATGACTTGGCAGAGGACAGGCAGTAACATCGCCTCAAGGCCCGCCAAAGTGGGGGCGCATCCGTTACCCCGGACTGATCGATCAGTTAGAATTTTTGCGAGAACCAGCCTCTGATGTATCTGGATCATTTTGGCCTGTCATGTGTGCCTTTTTCCACAACACCGGACACGCGCTTTTTCCTGGAACTCAACAATGCACGCACACTCTTCAAGGAGTTGCTCGCGAGCTTGAATGCACCCGATGGTTTCATGATTGTGCGTGGCAAGGCAGGCATCGGGAAGACCATACTCTGCCACAAGCTTATGAATGCTGTGCGTTGCCACAAACGCCGTTACCAGCTCATTCATATTCCACATCCTCGTTTGAGCGAGAAAAGTTTTCTCTCCGCCATTGCCCACGAGCTGAATCTGGATGAATCACAATCGCCCGCGCTGGACAAGGCAATCGTAGACGCTCTTGCACTCAACGTTGAACGTGGACTTGTCAACGTACTGATCATTGATGAGGCTCAGTCCATGCCGGATGAAGCGCTGGAGGGATTGCGCAAACTTGCCGACAAGAAGACATCGTCGGGCCATTTGCTCAAGGTGGTACTGTTCGCACAACCGAGCCGCCGAAAAGATCTCAGGCAGTCAAGATCACGCATTCTGTCCGATCGCATCACCGTAGAGCGCAACATGACGCCCTTGCGGGAAAAGGACATAGTCAGCTATGTGAATCTGCGACTGACTCGCTCGGGCTACAACGGCGAGCCATTGTTTACTCCCAAGGCCTTGCAGCTTCTCGGTGAAGCCAGCAATGGCATTCCGCGAGTCATCAACCTGCTTGCACACAAATCCATGCTGCTCGCCGCCGAAGGCAATGAGAGAAAGATAGACAAGCAACATGTGAAGGTGGCCATTCAAAGCACCGAGGCTACCGAAAAAGTCAGCAGGCATCCTGCCATGGATTGGATTGAAAAGCTGACCGGACGCTAGTCCGTCAGCACGTGAGTCGCATACGCGGTTGTCAGAAGGGCTTCCTCGGCTATAATCTGCGCCAGTTTCACACCCCGCCTTTCCCGCCACACATGCAACAGGGATCCGATCCATGCAGAACAGTATCTGGCTCAAGCTCTATGAAGAAGCAACAGGTCTCGTAAAGACGGAACCACTGCTTGCCAGTTATGTGTATGCCTGCATTCTCAACCATTCCAGCCTGGGTTCTGCACTGAGCTTTCTCCTGGCCAACAAGTTGTCTGACGAAGTGATGCCGGCAATTGCTGTTCGGGAGCTCTTCGATGCCGCATATGCCAATTCTCCCGAGATGATCGTCAACGCCGTGCATGACATGCAGGCTGTGTTTGACAGAGATGCCGCCACCAATTCCTATCTGCCAATCCTGTTGTTTCTCAAGGGTTATCAGTCGATACAGGTGCATCGCCTTGCGCACTTCCTTTGGAAGAACAACAGAAGAGAACTGGCGTTGTTCATGCAAAGCCGCAACTCTGAAGTCTTCGGTGTCGACATTCATCCGGCATGCATCATGGGCAAGGGCATCATGTTCGACCACGCCACCGGCATCGTGATAGGCGAGACCACTGTCATCGAGGACAACGTTTCGATCATGCAGTCTGTGACTCTGGGTGGCACTGGCAATGAGACAGGGGACAGGCATCCCAAGATTCGCTCAGGAGTGCTGATCTCCACTGGAGCCAAGGTGCTGGGCAACATCGAAGTGGGCGCTGGTGCCAAAGTAGGCGCTGGCAGTGTCGTGCTGGAGGATGTTCCTCCGCATACGACAGTCGTGGGTGTTCCAGCGCGCAAGGTTGGCAAACCTTGTTCAGAGCTGCCGGCGCAAACCATGGACCAGAACGTATTCAACGATGAGTCCAGTCCTGCGATTGACTGAGCGCTGTAACGCTGCAGTCATGTAGCGCCCCGATACTGGAGCCCTTTCAGTCACGGGTATGCCAGCATGAGCGAGAACATTCTCCGTCTTAGGACGTCTGACCGGGAAGAATCCAGCGAAAGCTCTCGCGAATTGCGAGTCCACTTTTTCGAAATACTGCAGCAAGCGCGGGTTTCGGCGCTCTACCAGCCGATTGTGGACTTCAAGCGGCAGAATATCTTCGGCTACGAGTCCTTGATTCGCGGCCCCTCCGACAGCCCCCTGCACAACCCGGTGATGTTGTTCGATGCTGCACGGCGAGAGGGACGCCTGACAGATCTGGACTTGCTGTGCCGGAAAACCGGCATTCGAGGATTCAAGGAACGGCGCCTCGGTGGCAAACTTTTTCTGAATGCTACGCCTCAGGGACTTCTGGAACCGCAACATCGCTCAGGGCTGACTCTGGAATTTCTGCACGAGATTGGCCTTACACCAGAGAATGTCGTCATCGAAATCACCGAGCAGTACCCACTGACTGATTTCACTTTCATGGACCATGCGCTTGAGCACTATCGAAAGATGGGCTTCGAGATCGCAATAGACGATCTGGGAGCCGGATACTCGGGCCTTCGTCGCTGGTCGGAGTTGCGCCCGGAGTACGTGAAGATAGATCGACACTTCATTCAGAATATCCATGAAGACTCCATCAAGCAGTCGTTCGTCCGCTCGATTGTGGATATCGCCAAAGGGCTGAACTGCCACGTGATTGCCGAGGGCATAGAGACTCACGAGGAATGCCAGACTCTGATCGAAATGGGCATTGGCTTTGGCCAGGGCTACTATTTCTCCAAGCCTCAGGCATCTCCTCCCTATTCAATCTCCAGCGCCCTTTTCAGGGTTGCCGATCGCGCGCGAAGCCGAAACCTGCTCTGGCAAAGTCGGGAAAACATCGCCGACCTGTTGCACAAGGCGCCCTGCCTTCATGCTCACAATACACTGGAAGAAACCTATGCCCTGTTTGCAGGCGATGAGCATCTTTCTGCAGTGACAGTAGTCGATGACCAACAGCGACCTGCCGGACTGGTCAGACGCAGCAAACTGTACTCAACATTCTCTTCGCAGTACGGCAGAGCACTGCACGGTGCAAAATCAGTCTTGTCCTGCATGGATCGCTCGTTTGTTCTGGTTGAGAAACACTGGAACATAGAGCATGTCAGTAGCCTGATCACCGACAACATGAAGTCCCAGATCGAAGCGGACTTTGTCATCGTAGACGAGGGGCGCTATGCAGGCATCGGCAAAGTGCTTGGCCTTCTGAAGAAAATCACCGACTTGCAGATCCGCAATGCGCGCTATGCCAATCCACTGACTTTGTTGCCAGGCAACGTTCCTATCTTCGAGTATCTTGATCAATTGATCCAGGATCAGCAGTTGTTCACAGTCGCCTATTGCGATATCGACAATTTCAAACCCTACAACGATGTGTACGGATATGGCGAAGGCGACAAGGTCATCAAACTGATCGCGGAAATATTGCGCTCGAACGTGCATCCGTCCGGTGACTTCATCGGCCACGTCGGAGGAGATGACTTCATTGTGGTATTTTCCAGTGACAACTGGATGGAGCGCTGCAGAAGCATTCTCGAAGATTTCGAGCAGCAAATCCCGGATCTTTACAGCGACGAGGACGTCTTGCGAGGGGGCATTCTCAGCCAGTCCCGCGAAGGAGACGAGCGCTTTTTCCCCATAATGACACTTTCAATCGGAGCGGTAATTCCCAATGTCAGGCAGTCGCTGACACATGATGACGTTGCCAACATGGCAAGCCAGGCGAAGCATCATGCCAAGGCCATCAGTGGCAACAGCTTGTTCATCGAACGCAGAGTCAACGCCTGACTCTGCGCTCGAAACAAACGGTTTACCTACAAATGCTTTTCAGCATAGGCTGCGAGTGGCGAGCGCGGGACGCCCTGAAGCTGAATACTGCCTCCATGCTCGAAGTTTTTGAATCGTTCCGTCAAATACGTAAGACCGGAACTTGTCGGACTGAGAAATGGCGTGTCGATCTGTGCCAGGTTCCCCAGGCAGATGACCTTTGAGCCATTGCCCGCCCGGGTCACAATAGTCTTGATCTGATGAGGCGTCAGATTCTGGGACTCATCGATAAGAATCAGACTCTGCTGAAAGCTTCGTCCACGAATGTAGTTGAGTGACTTGAACAGCAGCGGCACCTTTGCCAGCACATATTCGATGCTGCTTGCACTATTGTCATCATCCCAGTGCAATGCCTCCAGATTGTCGGTGATGGCACCAAGCCAAGGCTCCATTTTTTCTTCCTCTGTTCCGGGCAGAAAGCCGATGTCCTCGTCCAGACCCTGCGTGCTGCGGGTAGCAATGATGCGCCTGTAGACCTTGTGCGGGACAGTCATTTCGATGGCGGCAGCCAGGGCCAGGATGGTCTTTCCTGAACCGGCAGCGCCGGTCAGATTGACAAGGTGAATCTCTGGGTCGAGAAGCAGATTCAATGCCATCGCCTGATAAGCATCCCTTGGTTTCAATCCCCAGGTATCACGCTCCATCATCTTGGCAAGATCGAGATGCCGAAGCACAATTTTCTCTTTTCCTACTTTGACAACACGCGCCAGAAATCCCGTTTTGTCATATAGAAACTGATTCGGATACACCTCCTGCGCGATCACCTTGCGCGAGATGTGATAGAGCGTGCCAATACCGCTATGCTCAGTATGCACATCTTCCACTTCGTCCCAGAAGCTGTTCTGAAATTCGATGTATCCCTTGTTCAATTGCGCGATGTCACTCAGCAGTTGATCGCTGTGATAGTCCTCCGATTCGATTCCGCAGCCTCTGGCTTTCAGACGCATGTTGATGTCCTTGGTGATCAGGACGACACGGCTGCCAGGATGGCGCTGCTTGAGAAAGGCGACTGCGTTGAGAATCTTGTTGTCGTTGAGGTGTGTCGGAAGAAGGATGACGTTGGCGGGGGTTTCGGTCATGAGAATTGCGAGTGTTCCAGAGGGCTTCAGCTTCTTGCCTCGTTGTATCGGAACGCCTTCTTCTACTGCATCAGGGCTGGCTCTCCCAAGCACACTATCTATTTCCCTTATCGCCTGCCGACAGTCTGCGGCGATGGCGACCTTGCCGCTCTTTAGTTTGTCGAGCTCTTCAAGCACGGTAATTGGAATGACGACATGGTGTTCGTCGAAGTTCATTATTGCGGTGGGGTCGTGGATCAGAACGTTTGTATCGAGGACGTAGAAGATGGGGCTTTCAGAGTGCGGCAAGTACGGCGGAGGACTAGCGAGTTTGACTTCACCCATACGGATACACCTTTCTAGAACTACGGTTGCTGGAAATCATAGTCGAAAATAGCGTGTCTCTTGGTCGGGAGTGTGACAAACAAGCACAGGATGATCAAGTCATCATGGAGATTCTGACTACAGCCAGGTCCTGCGTTTTCAGTTGCTGGAAATCACAAGGCGGAAGCCGATGAATGGCCTGCGAGCCCCAGGATCTGCTGCACCACGAACAGCGGTTCTGGCATTGTTCTCCACATCGTTGAATGATCCGCCACGCATCACCCAGAGAGCATCCTCCGCAAGATTCTCAAAATCATCTTCCGTGGTGAATGGGTAAGGCTGATACGGGCTGCGCGTCCATTCCCAGACATTGCCACTCATATCTCTGAGACCGTAGGGACACTCTGGACAAGCAATACTGCCGACCGGAACTGGACCAGAACCAGAAAAATTTGCTCTGTCTTTCCTTGGCTGATTGCCCCAGGGA
>CAYWMC010000055.1:0-10655 GCA_964459345.1 uncultured Klebsiella sp.
GCTTCACCTTTGAAAAATTCCCTGAAACCAATGACCGCATCACCACTCAGATGAAGTCGGTCGGCGAAGTGATGGCCATTGGCCGCACGTTCCAGGAGTCCATCCAGAAAGCGCTGCGCGGACTGGAAGTAGGCGTGTCAGGTTTCGATCCGATTCTGGACACTGGTCTGAGCGATGCCATGGACATTCTCAAGCGCGAGCTGATGGATGCCGGTGGCGAGCGCGTCTGGTACATAGGCGATGCGTTCCGCCAGGGCTGGACTGTCGAGACGGTGGCAGAACTGACGGGCGTCGATCCCTGGTTCCTGGTGCAGATCGAAGACATCATTCAGGAAGAGGGGCGCATCGCTGCGCTGACACTGGAGGACCTCGACAAGGACGCGATGTTCCGCATCAAGCAGAAGGGATTCTCGGATTCGCGCCTCGCCGCGTTGCTGAAAGTGCCGGAGCTCAGTGTGCAGCGCCATCGGCACGCCTTGAACGTGCGTCCGGTATACAAGCGCGTGGATACCTGTGCGGCAGAGTTCGCTTCCGCCACGGCGTACATGTACTCCACCTATGAAGAAGAATGCGAAGCGCTGCCCTCCGACCGCAAGAAGATCATGGTGCTGGGCGGTGGTCCAAACCGCATTGGCCAGGGCATCGAGTTTGACTACTGCTGTGTGCACGCTGCTCTCGCAATGCGCGAAGACGGGTACGAGACCATCATGGTCAACTGCAACCCCGAGACGGTTTCCACCGACTACAACATTTCCGATCGCTTGTTCTTCGAGCCGGTGACCTTCGAGGATGTGATGGAGATTGTTGCGCTGGAGCGGCCGCATGGCGTGATCGTGCAATTTGGTGGCCAGACGCCTCTCAATCTCGCCACGCGCCTCGAAGCGGCCGGAGTGCCGATCATCGGTACCTCTGCCGATGCGATCGATCTTGCTGAAGACCGCGAGCGTTTTCAGCAACTGATACGCAAGCTGGGCCTGAAACAGCCTCCGAACTGCATCGTGCGCAGCGTCGAGGAAAGCATCGCGGCTGCCGAGCAGATCACGTATCCCATCGTCGTTCGTCCTTCCTATGTTCTGGGTGGGCGTGCCATGGAGATCGTCTACAACGAAGAGGAGCTGCGCCGCTACATGCGCACTTCTGTGAAAGTCGGCAATGAGAGCCCGGTACTGCTGGACTACTTCCTCAATTCTGCGATCGAGATCGACGTGGATCTGGTCAGCGATGGCGAGCAGGTAGTCGTGGGCGCGATCATGCAGCACATTGAACAGGCGGGCGTGCATTCCGGAGATTCCGCGTGTTCACTGCCGCCGTACAATCTGCCTATGGATGTGCAGAATCGCATTCGCGAACAAGTCGCTCTGCTGGCGAAGGAGCTGCAGGTCATCGGCCTGATGAACACGCAACTTGCGTATCAGGATGGTGAAATCTACATCATTGAAGTGAACCCGCGCGCTTCGCGCACAGTGCCGTTTGTCTCCAAATGCATCGGGGTGTCGCTGGCCAAGATCGCCGCTCGCTGCATGGCGGGCACAAGTCTGAAAGAGCAGGGCTTCACCAGGGAAATAGTGCCGAAGAACTTTGCAGTCAAGGAAGCGGTGTTCCCCTTCAACAAGTTCCCCGGAGTCGACCCGATCCTCGGGCCAGAGATGAAATCCACTGGCGAAGTCATGGGGGTTGGCCGCACGTTCGCCGAAGCCTTTGCCAAGTCGCAGCTTGGAGCCGGCGAAGAGATCAAGACCAGTGGCACCGTATTCATCAGCGTGCGCGATGCTGACAAGCCACGCGTCGTGGAAGTGGCGAGAAAGCTCGACAAGCTCGGCTTCAGCCTGATCGCCACGCAGGGCACTGCGGCCGTGATCGCTGCGGCAGGACTGCCAGTGACCAGCGTCAACAAGGTCAACGAAGGCAGGCCGCATATCGTGGACATGATGAAGAACGATCAGGTGCAGCTCGTGGTGAACACCACCGAGGGCAAGCAGGCCATCGCCGACTCTTCCATCATCCGCCGCACGGCACTGCGCCACGATGTGGCGTGCACGACGACCATAGCCGGTGCGCTGGCCGTTTGTGAGGCGCTGCTGTTTGGTGACAAGCTGTCCGTGTACACGATTCAGGAGCTGCACGCCGAATTATGAGAAAAGTCCCGATGACAGTCGCCGGCGCAGAGCGTCTGCGCGCCGAGCTGACCGAGCTGAAATCCGAACGTCGTCCCAGGATCATCCAGGCGATTGCTGATGCGCGCGAGCACGGTGATCTGCGTGAAAACGCGGAGTATCACGCGGCCCGCGAACAGCAGAGCTTCTGCGAAGGTCGTATCAAGGAGATCGAAGGCAAGCTGGCAGATGCCGAAGTCATTGACGTGTGTGCCATTGCGCCCACCGGGCGTGTGATATTCGGTACCACCGTCACTTTGCTCAATCTGGACACCGATACCAGCGTGGTCTATCAGATCGTGGGCGAGGATGAGGCAGATGTACGTGCAGGCCGGATCTCTGTCGGGTCCCCGATCGCCCGCGCCATCATGGGCAAGGAAGTGGGCGACGAGATCGTGGTGAAAGCGCCGGCCGGAGATATCGAGTACGAGATCGAGAAGGTCGAGCATCTCTGAAGACGCCCGCTGCCCGAGTGATCCTCAGCGCGGAGTATGGCGTAACACGTTGCAGATCAGCGCGGAGCGTGGCGCAGGATGTTGGAGAGTCTTGGGTCCGGCTTGGCAGCCGCGCGATAAAGTACCGCGACATTGCCAATGCTTTGAATAAGTTCGGCGCCAGCCTGAGTGCACACCAGCACAATGATCTCGCGGCGGGCATCGCGATCGGCGGCAAAGATCTTGATCTTGATCAGCTCGTGTTCGCTCAGCGCGCGTTCGATTTCATCCGTGACGCTCTCGGTAAGCCCCTTCTGGGCGATAGTCACAATCGGTGAAAGATTGTGTGCAATGGTCCGAAAGCGTTTTTTATCCTGTGCAGCCAGTGTCATAGTAGTGTCGCGTCTGTCAGCGGGCGGGGCCCTGTTTCAAAAGAGGCGCCATTGTAGCCCAGCTCGGGAAATACACAACCCGAGCCTCCTTGCACCACCGTGGCAATCCTTGGACTTTTCAGATGTCGATCTTGTAATATCGATTGCGACTCCCAATATGCTTGAAGTGCGCGCGTGTTTCGGCGTATCTGAACTGAATGCGCCCTGCAATGTATCGGGCAGCCGCAGGGTCTCTTAGGCTGCTGATCACTTTCGTGTTAACTGAGATGGGGGAAATTCCCTTGAACGATATGGCAAAAAATCTACTCCTCTGGATGGTCATCGCAGCAGTACTCCTGACGGTGTTCAACAACATCAACCAGGAGACAAGCAGTGTTTCCGTGACCTATTCAGACTTCGTGAAGGAAGTCCGTGCCGGTCAGGTGCGGTCCGTCACGATTGCCGGCATCTCAGTCACCGGGCGACGCATGGACAACACACAGTTCACCACCACCATTCCGATGATCGGTGACGACCAGCTGATGAATGATCTCTTCAACAATGGTGTCGAGATCGTGGGGTCCGAGCCCGAGCGGCAAAGCATCTGGTCGCAACTGCTGGTGGCGAGTTTCCCGATTCTGATAATCATCGGATTGTTTTTCTTCTTCATGCGGCAAATGCAGGGCGGTGGGGCGGGCGGCAAGGGTGGCCCTATGTCCTTCGGCAAGAGCAAGGCCAAGCTGCTCGGGGAAGACCAGATCAAAGTCACGTTTGCCGATGTGGCAGGCGTCGATGAAGCCAAGGAAGACGTCAAGGAACTCGTGGATTTCCTGCGTGAGCCAGATAAATTTCAGCGTCTGGGCGGCCGCATTCCGCGCGGCATCCTGATGGTGGGACAGCCTGGTACGGGCAAGACTTTGCTCGCCAAGGCGATTGCCGGTGAAGCCAAAGTGCCTTTCTTCTCCATTTCCGGTTCCGATTTCGTGGAAATGTTCGTTGGCGTTGGCGCTTCCCGTGTGCGTGACATGTTCGAGCAGGCCAAGAAGCAGGCGCCCTGCATCATTTTCATCGACGAGATCGATGCGGTAGGTCGCCACCGTGGCGCCGGCCTGGGTGGCGGCCACGACGAGCGCGAGCAGACTCTGAACCAGTTGCTGGTGGAAATGGACGGTTTCGAGGCCAATGACGGCATTATCGTCATCGCCGCCACCAACCGTCCGGATGTTCTCGACCCGGCATTGCTGCGTCCCGGTCGCTTTGACCGTCAGGTCGTGGTCGGCCTGCCGGACATTCGCGGCCGTGAACAGATTCTGAAAGTGCACATGCGCAAGGTGCCAATTGACGAGCGCGTCAATGCGAGCGTCATAGCCCGTGGTACGCCTGGTTTCTCAGGTGCAGACCTCGCCAATCTCGTGAACGAGGCGGCGCTTTTCGCGGCTCGTGGCAATCGCAAGCTGGTCGGGATGGAAGAGTTTGAAAAGGCCAAGGACAAGATCATGATGGGCGCAGAGCGCAAGTCCATGGTCATGTCGGACAAGGAAAAGCTGAATACGGCCTATCACGAGTCCGGCCATGCCATCGTTGGTCGCGTGGTGCCCGAGCATGATCCGGTCTACAAGGTCAGCATCATTCCACGCGGTCGCGCGCTGGGCGTGACAATGTTCCTGCCGGAAGAAGACCGCTACAGTCTGAGCAAGCAGGGCATCCTCAGCATGATCTGCAGTCTTTACGGTGGCCGTATTGCAGAAGAAATGACGCTTGGCACGGAAGGCGTGACAACGGGCGCATCCAATGACATCCAGCGTGCCACAGACATGGCCCGCAACATGGTCACCAAGTGGGGGCTGTCAGAGAAACTCGGCCCACTCATGTATGCCGAAGACGATGGTGAAGTGTTCCTGGGGCGATCGACTGCATCGCACTCCAAGGCGCATTCCGGTGAAACAGCCAAGATCATTGACGAAGAGATCAAGCGCATCATTGACGAGTGTTACGGCAGAGCAAAGCGCATCCTGGAAGAGAACCGCGACAAGCTGGAGCTCATGAAGGACGCTTTGCTGGAATACGAAACCATCGATGCAGACCAGATCGGCGACATCATGTCCGGCAAGAAACCTCGCCCGCCGGCAGACTGGTCGCACAATGACAACGGTTCGGGCTCCGCGCGCTCCAGTGGTCGTGCAGCTGGTGCGACACCGGACAGTCCGATCGGCGGCCCAGCCAGCGAAGTCTGACTGACGTTTCCCGGGAAATCTGAGTGAACGGCAACTCCCTCAAGGTCGGTGACAGAGTCATCGACCTTTCTGTTCCTGTAGTCATGGGTATCTTGAACGTCACCCCCGACTCGTTTTCGGATGGCGGCAGACTTCGTGCTGATGCGCCATCCTCCCGCTTCACTGTTTCCGTCGACAAGGCTCTGGATCAGGCTGCGCGCATGCTTGCTGAGGGCGCAGCAATTCTGGATATTGGCGGTGAATCCACGCGACCCGGCGCCCAGCCACTGTCCGAGCAGGAAGAGCTGGATCGTGTCATTCCCGTAGTGGAAGCGGTCAGGGCGCGTCTTGATATTGCAGTGTCTGTGGATACCAGCACGCCTGGCGTGATGACGGCAGCAATCTCAGCAGGCGCAGGCCTCGTGAATGATGTACGGGCTTTGCAGCGATCGGGTGCCGTGGCGGCTGTTGCTTCGGGCGACTCGGCTATCTGCCTGATGCATATGCGCGGAGAACCCGGCACCATGCAGCAGGAAATCCACTATGAAGATGTGGTCGAAGAGGTGCTGGCATTTCTGCAGCAGCGAATTGCAGTATGTGAGGAAGCAGGCATAACCCGCAGCCGCCTGATCGTCGACCCCGGGTTCGGCTTCGGCAAGACGGTCGGGCACAATTGGCTGCTGCTGCAGAAGCTGCATTGCTTCCAGAGTCTCGGGCTGCCGATTCTGGCAGGAATTTCGCGCAAGTCGATGCTTGGGATGGTCACTGGCCGTCCCGTCAACGAGCGTGTCCATGCAGGTGTCGCCGCCGCGATGCAGGCATTGCGTGGCGGTGCGGCCATCATTCGCACACACGATGTGGCACCGACCATCGATGCCATCAAGATCCACAGCGCCTGCGAAGGCGCCCGCTGAACATGTCGCAGGGCCAGGAATGAAAAACAAGAAGATGGAAAAAAAGTATTTCGGAACCGATGGTATTCGTGGTCGTGTCGGCGAGCACCCCATTACTCCTGATTTCATGCTCAAGCTTGGCTGGGCGGCAGGCAAGGTATTTGCCAATTCAGATCGGGCGCGCAGCAAGATACTGATTGGCAAGGACACGCGAATTTCCGGTTACATGTTTGAAGCGGCTCTGGAGGCTGGTCTCACTGCGGCAGGTGTGGATATCAATCTTCTCGGGCCCATGCCAACCCCAGCGGTGGCCTACCTGACGCGCACGTTTCACGCGCAGGCCGGTATCGTCATCAGCGCGTCCCACAATCCCTTCGAAGACAATGGCATCAAGTTCTTTTCCGGCGATGGTTCCAAATTGCCGGACGAACTCGAGTTCGCCATCGAAGAATACCTGGAGCGGGCAATCACGACGGTTGACTCCCAGCTCATAGGCAAGGCGTCGCGCATCAACGACGCCAGTGGTCGCTACATCGAGTACTGCAAGGGAACGGTGCCATCCGAGATCAAACTGACAGGCCTCAAGCTGGTGGTGGACTGTGCCAATGGGTCTACTTACAACATTGCCAGCAATGTGTTCAAGGAGCTTGGCGCAACCGTCAAGACCATCGGTGCTTCACCCAACGGACTCAACATCAATGATCAGTGCGGGTCAACCTGCACTGACGCGCTTGTGCGCGAAGTGCTTGCCGAAAAGGCAGACTTGGGCGTTGCGTTTGACGGCGATGGCGATCGCCTGATCATGGTCGATCACCTCGGCAACGTTGTAGATGGTGATGAAATTCTTTACGTCATTGCCCGCGACAAGCGCCGTCGCAATGTCGAATTCGGCGGCGTGGTGGGAACCTTGATGAGCAATCTGGGTCTCCAGTTGGGTCTCGAGGCGCTGGATATCCCATTTGTCCGTGTAGCGGTTGGCGACCGCTACGTCATGGCCGAACTCAAGCAGCGTCAATGGCAGCTTGGGGGAGAGTCTTCCGGGCACATCATCTGTCTGGATGTCTCGACCACTGGCGACGGGATCGTGTCTGCGTTGCAAGCCTTGTACGCCATGATCAGCTGCGGCACGAGCCTGTTTGAGCTGCGCAACAAGATGGTCAAATTCCCCCAGACCATGATCAACGTGAAAGTGAAGGACAAGAAGGATTTCAAGGCAGTGCCTGCCATTCAAGACGCCGTTGCTTCTGTCGAAGCAGCGCTGGGGCGAAAAGGCCGAGTGCTGTTGCGTCCATCGGGAACAGAGCCCGTTGTGCGCGTAATGGTGGAAGGCGAAGATCCTGCGCTGGTGCAGCGTCTGGCGGAAGAGCTGGCATTGCAGGTGAAGCTGCACGCATGAGGACATCGCATGCCTGTGGCTGGTTGCAAGCACTTGGCAACTTGGTTATATTGGCGCCCCGTTTTCCCTATGTCAGACGCAAACCTCTGCACAAGGTAATGTGAATGCGCCGATGTCTTGTGGCCGGTAACTGGAAAATGCACGGCTCCGGCGCCATGATCACCGGGCTGTTGCAGAGACTGGTTCAAGAGCTGGGCGCCGAGAAGAATGGTGCGGAAGTGGTGGTCTGTGCGCCCGCTCCGTACCTTCCTTTGTGTCAGAACATGTTGCAGCACAGTGAATTGCAGCTCGGTGCGCAAAACGTCCATGCGCAGGCAGCGGGTGCCTATACCGGAGAAGTTGCAGCAGCAATGCTGGTCGAGTTCGGCGTCCGTTTTGTCATAGTCGGGCACTCGGAGCGTCGTCGCGATGCGGGCGAGACTGACGAGCAGGTGGCACTCAAGTGTGCAGCGGCACTGAGTAGTGGAATTTCCCCGATAGTCTGCGTGGGAGAAACACTTGAGGAGCGCGAGGCGGGAAATGCGAATTCAGTAGTAGCAAGGCAGGTCGGCGCCGTATTGCGGCATTGTGGTCCTGCAGCCTTGCGAAAGGCAGTTTTTGCCTATGAGCCCGTGTGGGCAATCGGCACGGGCAGAACAGCGTCACCAGCCCAGGCGCAAGCGATGCACAGTTTTATTCGTAGTCTGCTGCATGACAGCGGTCCCGACCTTGCTGCAGGCGCCAGAATTATTTACGGTGGCAGTGTAAGTGCAGACAATGCGCGTGAATTGTTCGCGCAGAACGATATAGACGGTGGCTTGGTGGGCGGAGCGTCCCTCAAACCGGAAGAATTCATCACGATTTGCAAGAGTGTGAGCAAGCAATGGAAACCTTAGTGGTCATAGTGCATGTGATCGTCGCTGTAGCGATTGTTGGCCTGGTGCTTCTGCAGCAGGGCAAAGGAGCGGATGCAGGTGCTGCGTTTGGCAGTGGTGCATCGCAGACTGTATTCGGCAGTGCCGGATCAGGCAATTTCCTGACCAGATCGACTTCCATAGCCGCGACCATATTTTTCATCACCAGCCTGACGCTGGCGATTTTTGCCAAGCAGAACACCAGTGCGGGTGTGGTAGAAGGCTTGCCGATCGTCAATCCTGACCTCCTGACTCAACCTGCAGCACCACTCAGTGACGTGCCGCAAGTGGAAGTTACCGGGGATGCTGCTGCGAGCGACGTTCCCGTTGTCCCTGAGCAGGCCCCTGTGCCTGCGCCGGGCAACTGATCCTCAGAGCACCCTCATTGCACTGAAGATTTGAAGATTCAAAGAGTTAAAGCCGAAGTGGTGAAATTGGTAGACACGCTATCTTGAGGGGGTAGTGACCTATGGTCGTGCGAGTTCAAGTCTCGCCTTCGGCACCAAATGCAGCAAGGGCGCGTATATTCCGCTGGAACGCGCGATTTTAATGGTTTTCAGCGCTTTCGCTTGACCGTTTCAACGGGGCCTCAGTATAATTCCGGCCCCTGAGAAAGAAGCAGGGAATCGATACACTCGCCAGAGGTCTCGGTTGAAAAAGCAAGTGACACTTCAGAATTCACGATTTGTTGCGGGGTGGAGCAGTCTGGCAGCTCGTCGGGCTCATAACCCGAAGGTCGTAGGTTCAAATCCTGCCCCCGCTACCAATTTCGGGAATCGATCGCAGATCTTCCCGATTCAATGCAGCATGGTTCTCTGGCAGTCCATGCAGGCAGCAGTAAATGCAATGCGTTGCAGTATCGAAGCCCCATCAGGGGCTTTTTATTAGGCGCGATTTTCGTGCCGGAATGCCGGGCTGTTTTGCTCCACATCGTCATGTTCGCAAGAGTTTGATGATGCAAAAATCAGGATTTCAGGAGTGGGCCGCTGGCCCATTTTTTATTTGTGGAAAGTGATTTTGCGGATCGACAGCAAGCACACAGGTGGAGCAAGGATTGAGCAATAATATTGCCGCGATAGCAGATCTGTTGCGCCCTACAGTTGAGGCGCTTGGCGTTGAACTATGGGGCGTCGACCAGATCGGGCAGGGGCGCAGCAGCGTCCTGCGTGTTTATATCGACAAGGGTGAAGAGGGGATCACGATCGACGATTGCGAACGCGTCAGTCGTCAGATCAGTGGCATTCTGGATGTGGAAGAGCCGATTGCGGGCGAATACACGCTGGAAGTGTCGTCTCCAGGCATGGACCGCCCGTTGTTCGCGCTGGCCCACTTCGCGCGCTTCATCGGCAGCGTGGCCAATGTCCGATTGCGCGCACCGCTGGATGGGCGCCGCAAGTTCAAGGGCGTGATTCAGAAGGCGGAGGCTGACAGCGTCTGCCTCCTGGTAGACGAGAAAGAAGTGAGTTTTCCCTTCTCGTCCGTTGACAAGGCTAATCTGGTTTTTTGAGTGGTCGGGATTCCGACAGTGACAGCGCCCGACTTTGGACGGGTATTGGCAGAATACAAGAAGACCTCTGGAGTAAGGTGACACGATTATGATGAGTAAAGAAATTCTGTTGGTCGCGGATGCAGTTTCCAATGAGAAGGGCGTTTCGCGCGAGGTAATTTTCGAAGCTATCGAATCCGCGCTGGCCACTGCCACCAAGAAATTCTACGAAGACGACGAAATGAGTTGTCGCGTGCGTGTTGACCGCAAGACTGGTGAATACGAGACTTTTCGTGTGTGGAACATCGTGAGCGATGAGGAATACACAGGCAAAGGCTCGCAGATGATCTTTGAAGACGCCCAGCTGCTCAATCCTGATGTGGAGCTCGGAGGCATCTGGGAAGAGAAGATCGCGAACATCGAGTTTGGTCGCATCGCCGCGCAGACTGCCAAGCAGGTCATCGTCCAGAAGGTGCGCGAAGCAGAACGCGACATCATCATCGCCGAGTACCGCCACAAGATCGGCGGCCTGATCTCCGGCACGGTCAAGAAAGTGACCCGGGAGAGCGTTCTGGTGGACCTGGGTGGCAATGCAGAAGGCTTGCTGGCGCGCGAGCACATGATCCCGCGTGAGAATTTCCGCGTAGGAGATCGCATTCGCGCATTGCTGCTGGATGTCCGTTCAGAGCCACGTGGCCCACAATTGTTCCTGAGCAGAACTGATTCTCGCATGCTGATCGAGCTATTCAAGATTGAAGTGCCCGAGATCGCCGAGGAAGTCATCGAGATCAAGGCCGCTGCCCGTGATCCTGGTTC
>CAYWMC010000056.1:0-10637 GCA_964459345.1 uncultured Klebsiella sp.
TCGCTATGGTGAAAACCCGAATCGTCTGCAGCATTACTACCAGTTTCAAGTCATTATGAAACCATCGCCCGCCAATATTCAGGAACTATACCTCGAGTCTCTTGCAAGCCTGGGCATCGACACGCGCATTCATGACATTCGCTTTGTCGAAGACAACTGGGAATCGCCAACGCTCGGAGCCTGGGGACTGGGCTGGGAAGTCTGGCTGAATGGCATGGAAGTGACTCAGTTTACTTACTTTCAACAGGTAGGCGGTCTTGAGTGCCATCCGGTCAGTGGCGAAATCACTTATGGTATCGAGCGGATAGCGATGTACCTTCAAGGTGTGGACAGTATCTACGACATCGTGTGGACCAACGGCCCCAATGGCGTGGTGACCTACGGCGATGTGTTCAAACAGAACGAAGTGGAAATGTCGGCTTACAATTTCGAACACGCTGATGTGGATATCCTCTTCCGCAATTTCACGGATTGCGAGCAGCAGTGCCAGCGTCTTATCGAGAAGGGCCTCGCGCTTCCGGCCTACGAGCAGGTGCTCAAGGCCTCGCACTATTTCAATCTGCTGGATGCGCGGCACGCTATTTCGGTGACGGAACGGCAGCGCTACATCCTGCGTGTGCGAACCTTGTCTCGCCTGGTGGCAGAAGCCTACTTCGAAAGCAGAAAAGCCTTGGGATTCCCTCTGGCTACCCCTGAATTGCGCAAACAGTATCTGGATTGAGAGCTCACAGCACACCATGACAAAACATGATTTTCTGGTAGAGATAGGCACAGGAGAGCTCCCGCCGAAGGCGCTGAGGCTTTTGTCCGAAGCGTTTCTTGCCAACACCCGTGCAGCGTTTGAAAGCGCAGGGCTTGGTTTCGATTCCATTGAAGGTTTTGCGACTCCTCGCAGGCTGGCAATACGTGCCAGGGGCCTCATCGCGTCTCAGCCAGACAAGAGCGTGGAAAAAACCGGCCCCGCTGTTGCATCGGCTTTTGACAAGGACGGAAACCCGACTCCGGCCGCGGCTGGGTTCGCTCGCTCGTGCGGCGTGGCCGTCGACCAGCTCGAACGTGCCGAAAAAGACGGCGTGCTGAAGTTGATTTTCCGCAGCGTCGTGAAGGGCAGTGACACACGAGCTCTGATTCCGGAGATCATCGCAAAGGCTTTGTCCAGCCTGCCCATTCCCAAGAAAATGCGCTGGGGAGCGAGTCGCGAAGAATTCGTTCGACCGGTTCACTGGGTTGTCATGCTGTTCGGCGGCAGCGTAATTCCTGCACAGATTCTTGGCATCAATGCGAGCAATGTGTCCCGTGGTCATCGCTTCATGCATCCGGCGCCTGTTCCTGTCCTTGTCGCTGCAGACTATGAAGCAATTCTGCGCGAGGCCAAGGTCATCGTGAACTATGAAGAGCGCAAGGCGCTCATTCGGACACTGGTGGAAGCTGAAGGTGCCCGACTGAATGCGACTGTCGTTATTGAAGACGACCTGCTGGAAGAGGTCACAAGCCTGGTCGAATGGCCTGTGGCACTGACCGGCCGCTTTGAGAAGCACTTCCTGGAAGTGCCCAGTGAAGCGCTGATCTCATCCATGAAATCCCATCAGAAGTGTTTCTATCTTCTGGACAGCAACGGCGCATTGCTGCCGAATTTCATCACTGTCAGCAACATCGAAAGCACCGACCCGGCGCAGGTCATCGCCGGCAACGAACGCGTCATTCGTCCGCGCCTCTCCGATGCCAAGTTCTTCTTTGATACAGATCGCAAGATGTCGCTCGAAGCACGTACAGAGCAGCTGAAGACCATCGTGTTTCAGCAGGAGCTCGGCACTGTCTTTGAAAAATCACAGCGCGTGTCGCAACTGTGCATCGCCATCGCCCCTGAACTGAGCGCAGACACCGCCATGTGCGGCCGGGCGGCTCTTCTGGCAAAGGCAGATCTGGTCACCAATCTGGTTTCCGAGTTTGCGGAATTGCAGGGCATTGCCGGTTATTACTATGCCTTGCACGATGGCGAGTCTCGCGAGGTGGCGCTCGCCTTGAACGAGCAATATATGCCGCGCTTCTCTGGCGACAATCTGCCCGGAACCTTGACCGGAAGCGTACTGGCGATCGCCGACAAACTGGACACGATCGTCGGGCTCTTTGCAATCGGACAGCCGCCCACAGGCTCGAAGGATCCGTTTGCATTGCGCCGCGCAGCTCTTGGAATCCTGCGCATCATCGTAGAGAAAGAGCTGGATCTGGACCTGTTGAAAAGTATTCGCGTGGCATGCGCACAGTACAGCAAGCTCACTCTGAAGGATGGCCTGGACAGTCAGGTATTCGAGTTCCTGCTGGAGCGCTTCAAGGCCTGGTATCAGTCCGAAGGAATCAGTGCGGAAGTGTTCCAGTCTGTGCTGGCAGTGCGGCCGACAAAGCCACTGGATTTCAATCTGCGCGTGCATGCCGTCCATCGTTTCAGTCAGCGGCCAGAAGCGCAGTCGCTTGCATCGGCGAACAAGCGGGTATCCAATATTCTTCAGAAGCAGGGCAGTGGCGACGGCTCGAAGGCCATCAATCCCGCTCTGTTCAATCACGAGGCAGAGGCTGGCCTTGTGCAGGTTCTGGAGCAATGCCGCGCCAAAACCAAGCCTCTTTTCGCGGCTCGGAAGTATGCGGAGGGGCTGGAAGTTCTGGCGAGTTCGAAAGTCGCGATTGATGCTTTCTTCGATGGCGTGCTGGTGATGGACGAAGATCTGGCTGTGCGCCAGAACCGCATAAACATTCTCGGCGAACTCAGGAGTCTGTTCCTCGAAGTCGCTGATATCTCCTGTCTGCAAACCAGTTGAGTGTGACGTGAAGCTGATCATTCTGGATAGGGATGGTGTCATCAACGAAGACTCCGACGACTACATCAAGTCGGCGGACGAGTGGTTACCTATCCCTGGCAGCATTGATGCCATTGCAGCCCTCAGCAAGGCAGGCTACACCATCGCCGTTGCCACCAATCAATCCGGCATATCGCGCCATCTGTTTGATGAATTCGACCTCGCAGCCATGCATCAAAAGATGTGTGATCTGGTGGAAGAGCAGGGAGGCGAGATCGCTGGTGTGTTCTTCTGCCCACATGGTCCTGATGATGGATGCGATTGCCGCAAGCCTGGTATCGGCCTGCTGAAGCAGATAGAAAGCGAGTTCGGGACGTCGGTCACCGACGCCCCCTTTGTAGGAGACAGCGCCAAGGATTTGCTGGCAGCGAAGCTGGCGGGTTGTCGGCCGGTGCTGGTGCTGACTGGGAAGGGTGCGGCAACTCGCCTGGAGTGCGGTGACAGTGAACTGGCAGGCGTTGATATACATCCCGATTTGAACGCCTTCAAGGACGCGCTGCTGCGCCAATCATGCTGATCTATCTCCGTTCGCTGCTGTTCTACGCCGGCTACTTCGTAGCAACGGTGCTCACTTCCGTCACCTGCATGATCATTTTCTGGTTCATACCGCTGAAGAAGCGGTTCATTGTGTATTCGCTGTGGTGCCGGTTCGTGTTGCTCTGGTTGAGAGTGACCTGTGGTGTGCGCTACAAGCTGGAAGGGCTCGAAAACATCCCAGACCATCCTGTGGTTGTGCTGTCCACTCATCAGAGCGCGTGGGAAACCATTTACTTGTACTACGCCGTTTCACCGGTTTGCCCCATTCTCAAGAAGGAACTCTTGAATATACCGTTCTGGGGCTGGGCCATGCGCCTGCAGAAGCCGATTGCCATCGACCGCAGCAAGCCACGTGAGGCCGGCAGGTCCTTGCTTACTCAGGGGCGACAACGGCTTCAGGACGGTTTGTCGGTAGTGATTTTCCCGGAAGGAACTCGAAGTGGGGCAGGGGAGTTGAAGCCCTTTTCAAGGGGTGGCGCCAAACTGGCTGTTACCGCCAATACGCCCGTGCTGCCAGTAATTCACAATGCAGGGGATTGCTGGCCAGCGCATACCATTCTGAAAAAGCCCGGAACCATTCACGTGCGCTTCGGCAAGTTGATTGGCGTGGAAGGCAGAGACTCAACAGATGTCACTGACGCGTTTGCAGAATGGGTGCGAGACAATATGGACGTCATCAGAAATGACGCCCACAAGCCTGCCTGAAAACATAACTATTTGTTATATATCGAGATTTTGGGCGGCGAGAGCATTGGCTTCAATGAACTCGCGACGTGGGTCGACTTGATCCCCCATCAGAGTAGTGAATAGCTGATCTGCAGCAATCGCATCTTCGATAGTCACTTGCAGCATGCGCCTGCTCTCCGGGTCCATGGTCGTCTCCCACAGTTGCTCAGGATTCATCTCGCCCAGTCCCTTGTAACGCTGCAGATAGTGACCCTTCATGGCGTCAGCCGTGAGCCAGGTCAAGGCTTCGGCAAAGCTGCTGATTTCCTGCTTTTTCTCGCCACGTTGCACATAGGCTCCTTCCTCGATCAGACCGGCGAGCGTGCTTCCGAGCTTCACAATTGCCTTGTATTCCCCGGAATTGAAGAAATCCATATTGAACTGATAGTCCTTGGTCAGGCCATGGAATGACTGCCTGACGTGGGGAAGATAGATATTGCGCTCCCTGTCCTTTGTTGCGGACAGATGATAACCAGTGCTGGTTTTCGGATGGATCCGCAGCATTGTCGCTGAAAGCTCAGCAACCCATTGCGTAACGGACTCCTCGTTGAGCTCGGCTATATTCAGTTCGCGAGTGAAAATCATCGCCTCCAGCACTTCGCTTGGGTACAGACGATTCAGGCGATGCACAATGGCGTAGGTGCTGTTGTATTGCTTGACGATCATGTCCAACGCATCGCCACTGATGGGCGGTGCCTCGGCGTTCACGTAGAGACTGGCTCCTTCAAGGGCGGTATGAGTCTGGTAACGGCCTAGTTCGTCATCGTCCTTCAGATACTGCTCGTGCTTCCCTTTGCGAATTTTGTAGAGGGGCGGCTGGGCAATAAAGATGTGGCCGCGATCAACCAGCTCTCGCATCTGTCTGAAGAAGAAAGTCAGCAACAATGTCCTGATATGAGACCCGTCGACGTCTGCGTCGGTCATGATGATGATGCTGTGATAGCGAAGGTTTGCCGGGGAAAATTCCTCATTGCCGATTCCACAACCCAGGGCCTTGATCAGTGTGCCGATCTCTGCAGAGCTCAGCATCTTGTCAAAACGCGCCTTCTCAACATTGAGAATCTTGCCTTTCAGCGGAAGGATTGCCTGATTCTTTCTGTTGCGGCCTTGTTTGGCTGAGCCACCGGCCGAATCACCCTCGACGATGTAAATTTCGGAAAGTGCAGGGTCTTTTTCCTGGCAGTCCGCAAGCTTGCCAGGGAGCCCGGCAATATCCAGTGCGCCTTTGCGCCGGGTCATTTCCCGGGCCTTGCGAGCAGCTTCCCGCGCCCGGGCGGCATCGAGCATCTTGTTGACGATTGCCTTCGCTTCCAGAGGGTTTTCCATCAGGTAGTCGGTGAAATGGCTGGCCATTTCTTGCTCGACAACGACTTTCACTTCTGAGGACACGAGCTTGTCTTTCGTCTGAGAGGAAAACTTTGGATCGGGCACTTTTACAGAGATGATTGCTGTCAGACCTTCGCGGGCATCATCGCCTGTCGTTGCTACTTCCTTGTTTTTCTTGGCTGCCATTTCCTTGTCTATGTATGTGTTCAGTACTCTGGTCAGTGCCGCGCGAAAGCCGGCAAGGTGAGTGCCGCCATCCTTCTGAGGGATATTGTTCGTGTAGGGGTAGATATTTTCCTGGTACGTATCATTCCACTGCAGAGCAATTTCTACGGATATGCCATCTTCGATGCGTTCCGCATTGAAGTGGAATATCTTGTTTACAGGAGCTTTGTTGGTATTCAGATAGTTTACGAATGCCTTCAACCCACCTTCATACTTGAACAGCTCACTTTTCCCAGAGCGCTCATCCTTCAGTTGAATCGACACTCCGGCATTCAAGAAGGCGAGTTCGCGAAGCTTCTTTGCAAGAATTTCGTAGTGGAACTCAATGTTCGAGAAGGTTTCCTTTGAGGGCTTGAAGTGACACTCAGTACCAGTAACGTCCGTTTCACCAACAACAGCAAGTGGAGCTTGTGGAACTCCATGAACGTAGTTTTGTTCGTGAACTTTGCCGCCACGGCGAATGGTCAACTTGAGCTCTTCTGAAAGAGCGTTCACAACGGATACACCTACGCCGTGAAGTCCTCCGGAAACCTTGTAGCTGTTATCGTCAAATTTTCCGCCGGCGTGCAGAACTGTCATGATCACTTCGGCAGCGGACACTCCCTCTGAGTGCATGTCGGTCGGTATTCCGCGACCATTGTCTGACACGCTCACTGTTTCCCCAACGTGAATAGTGACGCGTATGTCATCACAGTATCCCGCTAACGCTTCATCGATGGAATTGTCTACCAACTCGAAGACCATGTGATGAAGGCCGGTTCCGTCGTCTGTATCGCCGATGTACATGCCCGGTCGTTTTCGAACAGCATCAAGTCCTTTCAAAACCTTGATGCTGGATGAGTTATACGTAGAGTCCTGAGCCATGCGTGTTCTCCTGTACTATTCGAGATCGGCGGCATTATTGCCTGGCGATTTCGGTAAATTCTTGGTTTTGAGACTAATACGCCTGGCAACTAGTGCTGGCGAGCCAAGTCTCAAACTGGCGTTATTTTACCATGTTCCACGTGGAACTTTCTTGGGCATATGCCGGGAGGCCAAGCCTCATCCAGGTCGGAAGAATCAACGCACGTCATGAATACCTGGCTACCCAATTGAGCAAGCAGGTCGCAAATGAGACCTCTGTTCGCCTTATCCAGCTCTGAAGGGAGGTCATCTATGAGGTACAACACCTTTGCTCCGGTTAATTCAGACAACAACACGCCCTGGGCAATTTTGAGTGCCACAACGAGCAGCTTTTGCTGGCCACGTGACAAGAAGTCTTCCGCGCGTTGCTTTCCTATCCGGATCTGCAAATCTGCCCTGTGGGGGCCCAGTTGAGTTGCCCCGTAGCGCACGTCTCGCTCGAATGACGACTTGAGCAGTTCACCCAAATCCGCGCCTTCCTCCCAGCCCCTGAAGTACCTTATGTCGAGGTTGGGCACCTCAATTAGAGCGGTAAGTGTTTGTTCGAATATGGGGAGCAGCAATTTCACATAGCTTGCTCGCGAGCGGTCCATTTTATCCGCATAAATGGCCAACTCTGCACCCCAGGCTTCAATCTGCTTCTTGTCCAACGTTCGCCCCTTCAGGAGCAGGTTTCTCTGCGCAATGCACTTCGCTGCGCTTCTCCAATGGTGAGAGAAGTCATGTTCCACGTGGAACACACCCCAGTCGAGGAACCGACGGCGTACTTTAGAGCTGCCTTCCAGAAGATCGAAGCTGTCGGAATTGAGAAGCTGGAGGGGGAGTTCACGGGCAGTCGGAAGCCAATTACTCTGGCGCTCACCCATCAGTTTCAAAACGTGGGCGCCAGTCCTGCTCTTGCTGACGCCAATCGTGACGCCAGAGAACAGTTCGGAAAAAACGGTGAGCTCATCAAGTCCGGCCTGTATGACTGGCTCGACCCGCTGACTTCGAAACGAGCGCCCCAGGCCGACGTAGTAGACCGCTTCCAGAAGACTCGTTTTGCCGCTGCCATTGGCGCCGAAGAAGATATTGACGCGCTCATCCGGAAACACATTCACATTCGAAAGATTGCGCAAACCCAGCACATCAATCCGTCGAATAGCAGTCATAGACACCAGCGATGTACGCCGCCATCAAAGGCGCATGGGCATAACGACATACAGCGCATCGCCTTTGCCGTCTGAGGCCTCGAGCAGGGCGCTGCTGTTGGAGTCGTGGAGAGTAATCTTGACCTTCTCGGAGCTCAGAACCGTCAACACATCGACGAGATAGCTGACATTGAACCCGATTTCCAAAGACTCGCCCCTGTAATCTACAGATACCGACTCTTCCGCTTCTTCCTGATCCGGGTTGTTTGCGAGAATTCGAATATCGCCATCAGACAGCAGCAAACGCACTCCTCGATACTTCTCGTTCGACAATATTGATGCGCGCGAGAAGGCCTGCTTCAACTCTTGACGATCACCCACTACATGCTTGTCGCCACCCTTGGGTAGCACCCGGTTGTAGTCAGGAAACTTGCCGTCAACAAGCTTGGATGTGAATGTGTAATCCTGTGTTTTCGCCTTTACGTGATTGCGCCCGAACACTACGGATACATGCTCCTGGTCACCGGTCAACAGACGACCAAGTTCGATCACGCCCTTGCGGGGGAGAATCACCTGAATTGGAGAATCAATCTGTGCTTGAGACGGCATGGTCTGCATGGCAAGTCGGTGTCCATCTGTGGCGACCACGCGAAGGTAATCCGCAGTCAACTCAAACAACATGCCATTCAGATAGTAGCGAACATCTTGCTGGGCCATGGCAAACGAAGTGCCGTCGAGAAGCGCTTTGAGTGCATTTTGAGAAAGAGTCAGTTCGCAAGTGCCCGGCTCATCCTCAGTAACCGGAAACTCAGTAGCGGGAAGTGTCGCCAAACTGAATCGGCTGCGGCCGGATTTGATTACCATCTTGTTCTCTTCGACAGAGAATTCCAGCACAGAATCCTCGGCCAGCGATTTGCAGATATCCACCAGCTTTCTTGCGGGGACCGTAATGTCTCCTGGCCGAGAGGGCCCGGAAATTGCGATCTTGCCGAGAAGCTCTACCTCAAGGTCGGTTCCGGTGATGGACAACTGCGAATTCGCATCCAATGACAGCAGCACATTGGACAGAACAGGCAATGTTTGTCGGCGCTCAACAACACCTGTAACCAGTTGAAGCGGCTTGAGAATTGCTTCCCTTGAGGTTGAAAAATACATGTTTTTGCACTCTATCCTTATATTGTTGTCGGTGGCCATTGGCCCTTGCAAAATCTATTGCATCTGGCCTCAGGTTGCCAGCGCTCTGAGCAGATTGTTGTAGTCTTCAGAGAAGTCCAGAGAGATGCTCCTGAGATTCTTTACTTGCTTGCACGCATGCAACACAGTCGTATGATCCCGACCACCAAACGCATCTCCGATCTCAGGAAGGCTGTGATTGGTCAGCTCTTTTGAAAGACACATGGCCATCTGGCGTGGCCGCGCGACCGAACGATTGCGCCGCTTGGAAAGCATGTCAGACATCTTGATCTTGTAGTACTCGGCAACCGAGCGCTGAATATTGTCTATGGTAACGAGTTTGTCGTGCAGCGCGAAAAGATCCTTCAGTGCTTCTTTTACAAGCTCCAGATCAATCGGCCTGCCTACGAATTTGGCGTGCACTATTACCTTCTTCAATGCCCCCTCGAGCTCGCGGACATGGGAGCGCAAACGCTGTGCGATGAACATCGCAGCATCGGCAGGCAACTCAACATTGCTTTGCTCCGCCTTGTTTATAAGGATTGCTGCTCTCGTTTCCAATTCTGGCGGCTCCACTGCGACAGAGAGTCCCCAACCGAATCGCGACTTGAGGCGCTCTTCCAAGCCATTGATTTCTTTGTGATATTTGTCGCTGGTAAGAATGATCTGCTGGCCGCCCTCCAATAGCGCATTGAAGGTGTGGAAAAACTCTTCCTGGGAGCGCTCCTTGCCTGCAAAAAATTGAATATCGTCGATCAGAAGCGCGTCAACTGAGCGGTAGTATCGCTTGAACTCATTGATTGCATTCAGTTGCAGAGCTGTGACCATAGTCGCCACGAATGTTTCTGAATGCAGATAAACAACCTTTGCGTCAGGCTTGCGCTCTACCAGGTAATTGCCAATTGCATGCATAAGGTGGGTCTTGCCCAGACCTACACCACCGTAAATGAACAGAGGGTTGTAAGCACCACCTGGATTCTCGGCAACCTGCATGGCCGCGGCTCTCGCAAGTTGATTCGATTTCCCTTCAATGAAATTGTCGAAGGTGTTTTCTGGATTCAAACTGCCCTTGTGCCGGAGTTTGCCATCAATAATGACCTCCATGTTCCGGGAAGTCCTGCGAATCAAAGATGTCTTGGAAACAGGCGTGCGTGGCACAGGGACAATCACGGAACTTTCACGTCCTTCGCTTTGTGAAGAAAATGACTCCTCATCACGGGCAATTGAAAACCCCTGCGCAATGCCAGGATTGCCTGGTTCCCGCGAGGACTCGGATGGCCCCACTTGAATCTTGTCACCGACTTCGAAAATCAACTCTACCGGTCGGTCAGGAGAATGCTCTTTAAGAAGCTCTTTGATTCTGGCCAGAAACTTGTCTCTTACCCAATCCAGAATAAACCTGTTAGGAGCATACAGGCGCAGCTCGTTTGAACTGGCCTCTGCTTGCAGCGGCCGGATCCATGTATTGAACTGTTGGGAGGGAAGTTCACTCTTGAGACAATTGACGCAGGTTTGCCAGTTAACCGAATTCACTCTTTTCTTACCTTTCGCAGATCTTCTTGTACTAGACAGGGGAAGGATTCTAGCGCTTGGGAAGATACTTATCCACACCCAATCCATATTTCAACAGTAATTCCATGCCGTTTTTTTATTATACAAATCAATTTGTTACTGTTTCCAGGCCACGATTTACGCTGAAAAACAGGCGCCAACTGAACTAGAACCTCTTGCAGAACTTCCTGTGGATAACTTGTTATCAACCACG
>CAYWMC010000057.1:0-10631 GCA_964459345.1 uncultured Klebsiella sp.
AAACAGGGTGCCGCCATTGGCGGCCTCCACCAGGCCGGGCTTGCTGTAGGCAGCCCCCGTGAAGGCGCCCCGGGCATGACCGAACAGCTCGCTTTCAAAAAGCGTTTCCGTCAGCCCGGCGCACTCCACCGTGACGAAGGGATTGCTCTTGCGCCCGCTGGCATCGTGAATGGCCTGGGCCGCCAGCTCCTTGCCGGTGCCGGACTCGCCCAGCAGCAGAACGGAGGCATCGCTGGGCGCGACGCGATTGATCATTTCCACCATGGCATTGAAGCGGGCGCTGGTCCCGACCATCAGGGCGGTGCTGGCCTGAGCGCTGGCGTGTGCCACCGGTTTGAGCAGTTCCACGAAGTACTGCAGGTCGCCATTGGCGTCCAGTATGGGCAGCATCTCGACATCCACGTGCTCCTTCCCGCGTGGCGTGTTGTGGATATGCAGGACTTTCTCGCGATGGCCTGACTTGCGGCTCGCGGCCAGCGGGCAGGACTCCCCCGCCTGATCGCAGGGTTTGTCGTAGTTGTGCGAGACCTTGTAGCAATGGGCGGCATGCCCCGTGTCGATGGCTCCGAACGTGCGGGTATAGAGGTCATTGGCTGCCAGTATCTCGTACGTGCTGCTGACCAGAATGGCGGGGTAGTCGAAGCCGTCCAGCATGCCTGCCGCAGCCAGAGGCGCTTTGTCAGAGGTGATGATCTGCATGTTTGTCAATTCTGTCAGGGGTTTGTGTCAATAGTGTCTCGAAATGGCCTGGTGTGTCAGCAACTTTTTGAAGAAGGCCCGCGCTGCGCTTGATAACTACAATTAAAACAACATGTTGAGACAGCGCGAGAGGGGCGTCGCAGATTGGCCCAAGGATTGCTGAGTCCTTCTCAGAGCGAACAGATCGCCCCAACGCAAAGGAGAGTATGACCATGAGCAACGCACAGATTCCGTTTGTCCCCGCACTCGATGTCAAACCTGAGGTTCATCATTTCTTCGACGAACCTACCAATACCTTCAGCTATGTGGTCAAGGACCCTGCGTCGAATGCCTGCGCCGTGATCGATTCCGTGCTGGATCTTGACTACGCCTCGGGTCGCACCAGCCATGCCGGTGCAGACCGCATCATTGCCTTCGTGAAAGAGAAGGGCTGGAAGAACGAGTGGATCATCGAGACACATGTGCACGCCGACCACCTTTCCGCAGCGCCCTACATTCAGCAGCACCTGGGCGGCAAGCTCGGGATAGGCGACAGCATCAACATCGTGCAGGACACCTTCGGCAAGGTCTTCAATGCCGGCACCGAATTCCAGCGCGATGGTTCGCAGTTTGACCGCCTGTTCGCCGATGGCGACAGCTACATGATCGGGACCATGAAAGCGTATGCGCTGCATACTCCAGGGCACACCCCGGCCTGCATGACCCATGTCATTGGTGATGCGGCCTTCGTGGGCGACACCATTTTCATGCCCGAAGGCGGCTCCGCCCGCGCCGACTTCCCCGGTGGCAATGCGCGTACCCTGTACCGCTCGATTCGCCGTGTCTTGTCCTTGCCGGGCAAGACCAGGCTGTTCATGTGCCATGACTATCCGGATGGCCGTCCACTGGGTTGGGAGACATCTGTCGAGGCCGAACGCCAGCTCAATATCCATGTGCATGACGGGGTATCGGAAGACGCCTTCGTCGCCATGCGGGAGGCACGCGACAAGACGCTGGACATGCCACGCCTGATCCTGCCATCTCTGCAGGTGAACATGCGGGCCGGCCACATGCCTCCTGCCGAGCCCGATGGCAAAGTGTTCCTTAGAGTCCCGGTGAACCTGTTGTAAACTCGGGGCAGACTCCGACTTCTTTCCTATGCCATACGAACTCACAACAACAAGGAATTGAACATGATCATCAAGAACATCACGGCAGACTTTGCCGTCGCCGAACAGTTGAGTGTTGCCGATGTGGACGCGCTGGCAGCACAGGGCGTCAAGGGACTGATGTGCAACCGGCCGGACGGCGAAACGCCAGAGCAACCTGCCTATGCGCAGATCGAGGCAGCGGCCATCCGCAACGGCCTGCAGATTCGTCACGTGCCGGTAGTCTCCGGCGCGATCACTGACGCTGACATCGCTGCATTCGGTGCAGCCTTCGCCGAGCTGCCGCGTCCGCTGGTGGCCTTCTGCCGCTCCGGCAGTCGCTCAGCCAATCTCTGGGCCATGGATCAGGCAGCGCAAGGCGCAGCCACCGAGCCAGTGCTGGCGGCGGGGCGGGCAGCGGGCTTCGACCTTGCAGACAGCGTCAAGCGCAGCGCCGCGAAGAAGCCTGCCACTGCGGGCATGAAGCATTTCGCGGTGGTGATCATCGGGGCGGGTGCTGCTGGTATCAGCACGGCCTCCAGTCTGCTCAAGCGCAAGCCTGGTCTGAACATCGCTCTGGTCGACAAGGCCGAAAAGCATTACTACCAGCCAGGCTGGACGCTGGTCGGCGCGGGCGTTTTCAAGGCACCGCAGACCGAGCGCGACATGGCACCGCTCATTCCCCGGGGCGTGACCTGGTTGAAAGCGGCCGCCACCGAGTTTTCCCCTGAAAGCAATTGCGTGCGTCTGGATGATGGCAGCACGGTCAGTTACGACCGCCTGATCGTCGCCTGCGGCATCAAGCTCAACTGGGCTGGCATAGAGGGTCTGCCTGAGACGCTGGGTCGCAATGGCGTCACCTCCAACTACCGCTTCGACCTCGCCCCCTACACCTGGAAACTGGTGCAGGGTCTGCGTTCCGGCAAGGCTGTCTTTACCCAGCCGCCGATGCCGATCAAGTGCGCCGGTGCGCCGCAGAAGGCACTGTATCTGTCGGGTGACCACTGGTACCGCACGGGCGTTCTCAAGGATATCAACATCCAGTTCTACAATGCCGGCGCAGTGCTGTTCGGGGTGAAGGAGTACGTGCCTGCCCTGATGAAATACATCGAGAAGTACAAGGCCACCCTGAACTTCTCCCACAAACTGGTGAAGATTGATGGCGACAGCAAGACCGCCTGGTTCGACAAGACCGACGCCGAAGGCAAGGTCGAGCGCGTCGAGACGGGTTTCGACATGATCCATGTGTGCCCGCCCCAACAGGCACCGGACGTGATCCGCAGCAGCCCGCTGGCCGATGCGGCTGGCTGGGTGGATGTCGATCAGGCCACACTGCGCCACAAGCGCTACGCCAACATCTGGTCACTGGGCGACGTGTGCAATGCTCCCAATGCCAAGACAGCCGCTGCGGCCCGCAAGCAGGCGCCAATTGTCGCTCACAACCTGCTGTCCGACATGGGCGTGACCCAGGGCGTGGCGCATTACGACGGTTATGGCTCCTGTCCGCTCACTGTCGAGCGCGGCAAGATCGTGCTGGCAGAGTTCGGTTTCGGCGGCAAACTGATCCCCAGTTTCCCTGAGTGGATTCTGAAGGGCAC
Source organism: uncultured Klebsiella sp. (assembly GCA_964459345.1). Classification (GTDB taxonomy): domain Bacteria; phylum Pseudomonadota; class Gammaproteobacteria; order Pseudomonadales; family Pseudohongiellaceae; genus UBA5078. The sequence continues at coordinate 3,425 of CAYWMC010000057.1, forward strand.
CGAACCCACGCGTCTGGCCTGGATTCTGAAAAAGGACATGCTGCCACCGATCTACTGGCACGGCATGCTCAAGGGCCATGAATGGATGGTCACGCCGGAAGTCGAGAAGTAATGCAGAAACGTCAGTTGCTGCCGGCGCTGGTGTGGGTCAGGCGCTACGATCGCAAGTCTCTGGCAGAGGATCTGCTGGCGGCCGTGATCGTGGCGATCATGCTGATACCACAGTCGCTGGCCTACGCATTGCTGGCGGGTCTTCCTCCTGAGATGGGGCTGTATGCCAGCATCCTGCCCCTGCTCGTCTACACCTTGTTCGGCAGCAGCCGGGTGCTGTCTGTCGGGCCCGTGGCCGTGATGTCGCTGATGACCGCTGCCGCGCTTGGTGCGTTGTCACTCAGCCCGGAAGACTATGTCATTGCTGCAATGACGCTCGCCTTCATGGTGGGAGCCCTGCTGCTGGTGCTCGGCCTGTTCAAGCTGGGCTTCGTGGCGAATTTCATGTCGCATCCTGTCGTCACCGGCTTCATCACGGCCTCCGCCATTCTGATTGCCTTCACGCAGCTGCCGAATCTGCTCGGGGTCAGCGCACATGGACACACGCTGCCCGAGATGCTGCCGTCCCTGCTGAGCGCCCTGGGCGACACCAATATGCCGACGGCAATGCTGGCGGGGGTGACCTTGCTCTGGCTCTTCTGGTCGCGCAAAGGCCTTGCGCCGCTATTGAAAAAGATCGGGCTTTCCACCACTGCAGCTTCCATGGGCGCGCGGGTCAGTCCAGTCGCGGCAGTGGTGCTTACCACTCTGGCGGCCTGGGGGCTGCAGCTGGATGCACAGGGGGTTGCTGTTGTTGGTCATGTCCCTGCCGGTCTGCCTGGCCTGAGCCTGCCCTCCTTCTCGCCGGACCTGTGGCGCACACTCGCCGGGTCTGCCGTGCTGATTGCCACCATCGGGTTTGTCGAGTCGGTGTCCGTTGCCCAGGGCCTGGCTGCCCGTCGGCGCGAGCGCATCGACCCGGATCAGGAGCTGATCGGACTCGGCGCTGCCAATATGGCCACCAGCGTCTTCGGCGGCTTTCCGGTGGCCGGAGGATTCTCGCGCTCAGTGGTCAATTTCGATGCCGGTGCAGCCACCCCGGCGGCCGGTTTTTTTGCGGCGCTCCTGATTGCGGTGGCGACACTGCTGTTCGTGCCGCTGCTGGCCTTCCTGCCCAAAGCGACGCTGGCAGCCACCATCGTGGCGGCGGTGTGGTCGCTGATCGACTTTTCCATTCTGCCCAGAGCGTGGCGCTACTCACGCGCCGATTTCCAGGCCGTGACAGTCACCATCGTGCTCACGCTTCTGAGCGGAGTCGAGATTGGTGTAGCCTCAGGCATTCTCGTGTCCCTGGTTGTGCATCTCTACAAGACGTCGCGTCCCCATGTGGCAGTAGTGGGTGAAGTGCCAGGCACTGAACACTTCCGCAATGTGGCGCGCCATCAGGTGCAGACTCACGACACCATTCTGTCGCTGCGGATCGACGAGAGTCTGTACTTCGCCAACACCCGCTACCTGGAAGACATGCTCTACGCCATGGTGGCTGAGCGCCCGCGCCTGAAGCATGTGGTGCTGATGTGCACCGCGGTAAACGAAGTGGATATGAGCGCGCTGGACTCCATTCTGGAAATCAATGAGCGGCTCGCGGAGCTGGGCATCACACTGCATTTGTCTGAAGTCAAAGGGCCGGTCATGGATGGCCTGCAGCGCTCAGACTTCCTGCAGAAGCTGTCGGGGCGCATATTCCTGTCGCAGCATCAGGCGATCGAGGCCCTGAAGGAATGAGCTCTGGCGGGCGCAGCGAGGAGTTGTCAGGCAAGGCGGCGTGGCGTCTGAACAAGAAGGCCAGCCCGGCGCCACTGCAGTTGTCTGAAGCCGATTTTGCCGAGCGTTGCAACTCGTGCGTTCTGCACCTGCAGGAGATTCGCAATGAGCGCCTGCAGGCATTCGCCCTTGGCATGTCATCCCGCATTCCGCTGGCAGACTTTTCACTGCAGTGGTTTCTGACCCGCTTCGAAGATTTCCTGTTTCTGGAACGTATCGTGGTGGAACCTTCGTTGCGGCGCTCGGGCATCGGCAGCGCCTTGCTCGAGCGTGCCGTCCAGTGGGGCAGAGAGGCAGGGCTGTCGTCGCTGTATTGCCAGGTTCACGATCGACCGGTCAACCGTGATGCCCATGCCTTTGTGCTGGCCCGGGGTTTCACGCCCATCGAAAGCGTCATGCTGCCCTCGCGGGATATCGTGACGATGTATCAGCGCTCGACGGCAACAGCCACTCCCTGACCACCGCCGATGCACAGTGTCGCCAGGCCTCTGCGGCTGTCGCGGCGCAGCATTTCGTGCAGCAAGGTCACCAGCACACGACACCCCGAAGCCCCGATGGGATGGCCCAGCGCGATGGCGCCGCCATTGACGTTGACGCGGGCGCTGTCCCATTCCAGCTCCCGCCCCACGGCGAGCGCCTGCACGGCAAAGGCCTCGTTGGCCTCAATCAGATCGACATCCTGCAGTGTCCACCCCGCCTTCAGAAGACATTGTCGGGTGGCCGGCACCGGGCCTATGCCCATGATGGCCGGATCTACCGCGGCTCCAGCCCAGGCCCTGATGCGGCCGAGTACTGGCGTGCCCAGCTGCCGAGCCATCTCGGCAGTGCACAGAACAAGCATTGCCGCTCCGTCATTCAGACCGGACGCATTGCCAGCTGTAACGCTGCCCTGCGGCGCGAAGGCAGGTTTGAGGCGGGCAAGGGAGGCGAGGCTGGAATCCGGGCGCGGGCCCTGATCCTGCGTGATTACGACAGGGTCGCCCTTGCGCTGGGGAATGCTGACGGGAACGATTTCTGCCGCAAAGCGCCCGGCCGCCTGCGCGGCCAGCGCCTTGTGCTGTGACGCCAGCGCGAAGGCATCCTGTTCATCCCGGCTGATCCCATACCGAGTGGCGAGATTCTCGGCGGTGATGCCCATGTGATAGTGGTGAAAGGCATCCAGCAGGCCGTCCTGCAGGAGCGTGTCCACCAGCTCCCAGCTCCCCATCTTCTGGCCACGCCGCGAACCGGGCAGTACGTGGGACGACTGGCTCATGCTTTCCATGCCGCCGGCGACGATCAGCTGCGCGTCGCCCAGTGCAATGGCCTGGGCTGCCAGCTGCACGGCCTTCATGCCCGAGCCGCAGACCTTGTTGATCGTGAAGGCCGGGGTCGTGATGTTCAAGCCGGCACCAAGACTGACTTGCCGTGCGGTGTTCTGGCCACAACCGGCGGTCAGGACATGCCCGAGAATGACTTCGTCCACCAGTGCCGCCGGGATGGCCTTGGTGGCAAGCAACTGCTGCACAAGCTGTGCGCCAAGGGCTGTGGCGCTGAGCTCGGCCAGTGCGCCATTGAAACTGCCAATGGCGGTGCGGCCGGCGGCGATGATGCAGACCTCGTTCACGAGTGGCGATTCGCTCTGTTGTGGATCAGTTGTTCGACCACCGAAGGGTCTGCCAGTGTCGAGGTGTCGCCCATGTTCTCCAGTTCGTCGGCGGCGATCTTGCGCAGAATGCGCCGCATGATCTTGCCGGAGCGGGTCTTGGGCAGACCGGGCGCGAACTGGATGATCTCGGGCCGCGCGAAGGCGCCAATCTCTTCCGCTACAAACGCAATCAGCTCCTTGCGCAGCTCGGGTGACTCGGGGATGCCGTGCATCAGCGTGACGTAGGCATAGATCGCCTGTCCCTTGATGTCATGGGGATAGCCCACCACTGCAGCCTCGGCCACTTTGGGATGCAGTACCAGAGCGCTCTCGATCTCGGCAGTGCCCAGGCGATGCCCGGAGACATTGATGACGTCATCAACGCGCCCGGTCACCCAGTAATAGCCATCGCTGTCGCGGCGTGCGCTGTCGCCCGTGAAGTAATAGCCGGGATACGCGGTGAAGTAAGTATCAATGCAGCGCTGATGATCGCCGTAAACGGTGCGGATCTGGCTGGGCCAGCTGCCGCAGAGCACCAGATTGCCGGTGGCCGGGCCCTTGAGTTCGTTGCCCTCGGCATCCAGCAACGCGGGCTTGACCCCGAAGAAGGGCAGGGTGGCCGAGCCGGGCTTCAGATCGGTGACCCCGGGCAGTGGCGTAATCATGATGGCGCCGGTTTCCGTCTGCCACCAGGTGTCCACTATCGGACAGCGCCCTTCGCCAATCACGTCGTAATACCACTGCCAGGCTTCCGGATTGATGGGTTCGCCCACAGAGCCCAGCAGGCGCAGCGACTTGCGGGAGGTCGAGGCAACCGGGCCGTTGCCTGCGGACATGAGGGCGCGGATGGCAGTAGGTGCGGTGTAGAAGATGTTGACCTTGTGCTTGTCGATTACGTCCCAGAAACGCGATGCATTGGGGTAGGTGGGGACGCCTTCGAAAATGAGCGTAGTGGCACCATTGCACAGAGGGCCGTAGACGATGTAGCTGTGTCCCGTCACCCAGCCAACGTCCGCGGTGCACCAGTAGATTTCACCTTCCTGGTAGTTGAATACATAACGGTGGGTCATCGCGGCGGCCAGCAGGTAGCCCGCGGTGGTATGCAGAACGCCTTTGGGTTTGCCGGTGGAGCCAGAGGTGTACAGGATGAACAGCGGGTCTTCGGCGTCCATGATTTCCGGCTCGCAGACCTTGCTCTGCTCGGCCGTGATCTCGTGGTGCCAGACATCACGCTGCGCGTGCCACACGATGTCCGCACCTGTGTGACGCACCACGATCACCGTGTGCACGTCCGGGCAGTGTTCCAGTGCCTTGTCTACATTGTGCTTCAGGGGAATGCCTTTGCCGCCGCGCAAACCCTGGTCCGCCGTGATGACCACGCGGCAGTCCGAGTCCAGAATCCGGTCCTTGATGGCCTCTGGCGAGAACCCCCCGAAAACCACGGAATGTATGGCGCCGATGCGGGCGCAGGCGAGCATGGCATAGGCGGCCTCGGGAATCATGGGCATGTAGATGCTGACCCTGTCGCCCTTGCGCACGCCGCGATGCCGCAGCGCGTTGGCCAGCAGGCACACCTGTTCGTGCAGTTCGCGGTAGCTGATGTGCCTGCTGTGCGCCGGGTCATCGCCTTCCCAAAGAAGAGCCGTCTGGTCGGCACGCGCTGGCAGATGGCGATCCACGCAATTGACGCAGACATTGAGCTTGGCGCCTTCGAACCAGCGCGCCTCGGCCTTGCTGAAGTCGCTGTAGTGCAGTCGCTCCCAGGGCTCGATCCAGTCGATGAAAGTATTGGCCTGCTCCGTCCAGAAAGTTTCCGGGGAGTGGATCGAATCCTGATAAAGGCGCTGATAGCTTTCTTTGTTGAGCAGGCTGCTGGCTGCAAGTTCATCGGAAACAGGGAAGAGGCGTTCTTCGGACATCGGCTGGATCCTTGTGAGTAGCGAAGGCTGTCGTGTGGTGTGCATGCCGGCGACAGGCAATGGGCTGGACGGGGTCGCGGACGACCATCAACTGCTTCGTGTTTTAGCAGGTTTTCCCGGGGGAGTAAATTCAGGAGCAGTCCGTGCGGGGCCGCCGCCCGGATTCAGCAATGACTACTGTGGAATCAGTGTCAGTGCGATATTGTCGATCAGACGAGTCGTGCCCATCCAGGCCGCTGCCAGTATGACCAGCGAGCGGTCCTCCGGGCTGGCCGGCTCAAGGGTGGCAGCGTGACAGACAGTGAAGTAATCAAGCCGGAATCCTGCCGCTTCCAGCTGCTGGCCTGCCTGCAATTCCACGCTGGCGATCGAATCGCCATTCTGCAGACTGGCCGCAGCCTGTTGCAGGGCCAGGTAGAGCGCCGCCGCACGCGCCTTCTGCGCAGCGCTGAGATAGCCATTGCGCGAACTCAGTGCCAGGCCTGTGGGTTCTCGCTGGGTAGGGACACCCACCAGCGCGATCGGCATGCACAAGTCTGCCACCATGTGGCTGATCACCTGAAACTGCTGGTAATCCTTGAGCCCGAACAGGGCCGTCTGTGGCTGCACCATGTTGAACAGTTTGCTTACGACAGTGGCGACGCCATCGAAGTGGCCGGGTCGACTCGCGCCGCAATGCCGCTCGGACACGCCGGGCACCGACACGATTGTCTGGGCGTCCAGTCCCTGGGGGTACATCTCGCCAACAGTGGGGGTAAAAAGCACATCGCAGCCCGCGGCGCGCAGCTGTGCCATGTCCGCGTCGAGAGTGCGTGGATAAGCGTCCAGATCCTCGTTTTTGCCAAACTGCAGCGGATTCACGAAGATGCTGCAGACCACGACATCACCATGCTGACGTGCTTCCTCCACAAGCCGTATATGGCCCGCGTGAAGATTGCCCATGGTTGGAACAAACGCGACACGGCGCCCCTGCGTGCGCTGCGCATCCAATGCCGCGCGCAGATCCTTTATCAGAGTGATGTGTTGCATCGCAGACGGATCTCAGTCGAAACAATGTTCAGGAGCAGGGAACTGCTTGCTCTTCACTGCTGCAACATAGTCGAGCAGTGCACCGCGAATGCCGGTGTCGGAGTCCTTCAGAAAATTCCTGACGAACTTTGGCGTGATGGGCGAAATACCCAGGACGTCGTGCAGAACCATGACCTGGCCATCCGTGTCCGGCCCCGCGCCGATGCCGATGACGGGAATTGTCAGTGCCTCGCTGATGGTGCGGGCGAGAGCCTGTGGCACACACTCCAGCAGCAGGATACTCGCGCCCGCTTCTTCAAGCAGACGTGCTTCGGCCAGCATGCTTTCGGCCTGGCGCGGATCGCGTCCCTGCACGTGATAGCCACCGATGCGATTGATGGATTGCGGTGTCAGCCCCATGTGAGCGCATACCGGAATGCCGCGTTCTGCCAGCAGATGCGTCGAGTGAGCAATCCAGGCGCCGCCCTCCAGTTTGATCATCTGCGCGCCGGCGCGCATGAGCCGTGCGGCGTTCTCCAGGGTCTGTGTCTCGGAGGCATAGCTCATGAAGGGCATGTCCCCAATCAGGAAAGCCCCACGATTGCCGCGCTTCACGCAACTGATGTGATAGATCATGTCTTCCATGGTCACTGGCAGGGTGCTGTCGTGCCCCTGCAGGACCATGCCCAGGGAGTCGCCGACCAGCAGCACTTCGACACCGGCCTCGTTGCAGGCGTGGGCGAAGGTCGCGTCATAGCAGGTCAGCATGGTGATTTTTTCACCTTTCTGCTTGAGGCTC
>CAYWMC010000058.1:0-10476 GCA_964459345.1 uncultured Klebsiella sp.
GCGGCTTTCTGCTGTCTATATGTGCCAGCCTTCGGCGTGACGACCATGGGGTAGTGCAGCACGGGACACGCCGCAAGTACGTCCATGTAGGCTCGGCTGCAGCCATCCATGGCTGCAGACGGTCCACTGGGGACCCGACGCTACCCCTCACTCAGCCAGCAGCGCGTAATTCCTGGAGAGAGACGGAGCGTATTCGACCGCGGTGCCACACGATGTGCCGCCAAGGCGTTTGCCTGCCGCACCTCCACGCCTCGAGCCAGACTTCTGCGCGGGATCTCGCAGTGAGGGCGAAGCACGCCGCCACGCGCCGGGCCGTGGCGCAGAACGGAGGGCAAGGGATGGGTCTGTGGGGGGAGGGTGACGGAGCAGACCGTCTGTCGCCAGGACGGCGACAGCCGAGCCCCCATGGATGGGTTCACGGCGTGTCTGCGCAGACACACTCCCCCCGCAGACCCACCCCTTGCCAGCAATGCCTGTTGAACGCGGCCCAGCGCATGGCGCCGCGTTTCGCCCACACCGCCAGATACCGATGAAGAAGACTGAGAGAACTGATGATTGCTTTGAACCACCTCCCCACCCCCGTCGCCACCATTCTGGAACGGTACTGGCAACGCCTCCTCGAGAAGGAAGAAGCGCAGCCCGACAGTCCAAAGCTCAGCGCGCTGGTCACTGCAGAGCCCGGCTTTGCGCAGCAGCTCGTCCGCGTCTGGAGCGCCAGCGACTACGCCGCCACTCTGTGCGTGCAGAATCCGGCCTTGCTGATCGACCTCAAGACCTCCGGAGAGCTTGAGCGCGCCGGCAAGGATGACTTTCACGCCGAGCTTGCCGCCCGGCTGGCGCAGCTCCCGGATGTCGCGCCGGCAGAGCAGGACGCCACGCTCAAGCGCGTGCTGCGGCAGTATCAGCAGCGCCAGATGCTCCGCATCGTGTGGCGCGATGTCTGTGTGCTCGCCGATGTGAAAGAAATCTGCGCCGACATCTCCTCGCTTGCCGATGCACAGCTCGACAATGCACTGCATGTCCTGCACGCCTGGGGCGTGCGGCAATGGGGCGAGCCGGTCGGCGCCCGCAGTGGCACGCCGCAGCGCATGGTGGTGATCGGCATGGGCAAGCTGGGCGCACATGAGCTGAATCTGTCGTCCGACATTGACCTGATCTTCGCGTTTCCCGAAGGCGGCGAGACGCTGCGCGCGCAGGGCGAGCCGCTGGTCAATCAGCAGTTCTTCGTGCGGCTCGGGCAGCGCCTGATCGATGCGCTCGACACGGTGACCAGTGACGGTTTCGTGTATCGCGTGGACATGCGCCTGCGGCCCTACGGCAGTGAGGGCGCGCTGGTGTGCAGCTTCGACGCCATGGAGAATTACTACCAGAGTCAGGGGCGCGACTGGGAGCGTTACGCCCTGATCAAGGGACGCATAGTTGCGGGCGACCTGGCACAGGGTCAGGAGCTGCTGCAGAGACTGCGGCCCTTTGTCTATCGCCGCTATCTCGACTTCTCTGCCTTCGAGTCGCTGCGCAGCATGAAGATGCAGATCAACAAGCAGGTGCGCCGCAAAGGCCTGAGCATGGACATCAAGCTGGGGCCAGGTGGCATTCGCGAAGTGGAATTCATCGTGCAGGCCCTGCAGCTTGTGCATGGCGGGCGCGACAAGCGTCTGCAGGAAGCCTCGCTCTACAAGGCCATGGACGTGCTGGCTGCCAATCAGTATCTGCCCGCGCAGACCGTCACGGAATTGCGGGAGGCCTATGCCTTCCTGCGCAGCCTCGAGCACAAGCTGCAGGGGCTGGCCAACAAGCAGACGCAGATGCTGGTGACAGATGCCCTCGAGCAGCAGCGGGTGGCTCTGGCCATGGGCTTCGCCGACTGGCAGAACTTGCTTGCCGAGCTCGACAGTCACCGTGACCGCGTGCGTCAGCACTTCGCGGAAGTGATCCATGCAGAAGACGAGGACAAGCCCGCAGCGCTGGCGCTGGAGGACACCGACTGGGGCAGCCTGTGGCGCGAAGAGATGAGCCGCACGGCGGCCGAGACCTTCCTGGCAGGGCATGGCTTCGAGGACCCGGCTGGCACGGCCGCACGCATCGACGGCTTCCGTCGTGAGAAGGCCTTCCTTGTGCTGCCCGCCGAGAGCCGGCAACGCTTCGAGAAATTCATGCCTGTCCTGCTGCAGGCCGTGTCCCACTCCGCAACGCCGAGTCTGGCCTTCGAACGGGTGCTGCAGCTGATCACGGCGGTCAGCCGGCGCACAGCCTATCTGGTGCTCCTGCTGGAGAATGCGAACGCCCTGCGGGAAGTGGTGCAGCTGTGTACGGCCAGCCCCTTTGTCACGGAATTCCTGAGCAAGCATCCGGTGCTGCTGGACGAATTGCTGGACGGCATCGACGAGCCCCCCGGCAAGGCCGTGCTGCAGGAAGAGCTTGCCCAGCAGCTGCTGCGCATCGACCCTGACAATTTCGAAGAACAGATGGAGACCCTGCGCTACTTCAAGCAGTCCCACACCTTGCAGGTGGCGGCGGCGCAGATCAGCGGGCGCCTGACGGTGATGAAGGTCAGCGATTACCTGACGTTTACTGCCGAGGCCGTGCTGGAACAGGTGCTGGCACTGAGCTGGCAGTTCCTGGTGCGCAAGCACGGCTATCCGCGCAACAAGCAGGGCCGCCACGGCGAGATGGACTTCGTGGTGATTGGCTACGGCAAGCTCGGCGGCATCGAGCTCAGCTACATCTCCGATCTTGACCTGGTGTTCCTGCATGATGGGGCGCTGGAGCTCGACACCCTCGTCGTGGAAGGCCAGCGCAGCATCAACAGCCGCGAGTTCTACACCCGTCTGGCGCAGCGCGTGATCACCATGCTTGGCACCTACACGGTGTCGGGCAAGCTCTACGAAGTGGACATGCGTCTGCGGCCCTCAGGCGAATCCGGGCTGCTGGTGAGTTCCATCGAAGCCTTCGCCAGCTATGAACGCGACGAGGCCTGGACCTGGGAACATCAGGCGCTGGTGCGGGCACGGGCGGTGGCAGGCAGCAAGGCGCTGCAGAGTGAATTCGACCGCTTGCGGGCGCTCACGCTGGGCAAGGTGCGTGAGCGGCACGCGCTGGCGAAGGAAGTCACCGCCATGCGGCAGCGCATGCGCGACGAATTCGCGAAGAAGCCGGCGGCGGAGCGCGACAAGTTGTCCTTCATCATCAAGCACGGGCGTGGCGGCATCGTCGATATTGAATTCATGGTGCAATACCTGGTGCTGGCCCACAGCGCGGAGCATCCCGCCCTGCTGGCCTGGCCCGACAATGTGCGCATCCTGGAAACCGCCCACGCCTGCGAGCTGCTGAGCACTGAGCAGTTCCGGCTGCTCACCGATGCCTATCTTTCTCTGCGCTCGGCGCTGCACCAGTTTGCGCTGGAGCATCGGGACAGCGAAGAGACGCCGCGTCCGCTGGCGGATTTCCAGAGCGCCGTCACCCGCATCTGGGACACGCTGTTCGGCAGCGCGGAGGCCTCATGAGTCGTCGCATCCTGATTGTCGGACCCTCCTGGGTAGGCGACATGGTCATGGCTCAGGCCCTGTTCATCAGCCTGCAGCGCGATGCACAGGCGGCGGGCACGACACTGGCGATCGATGTGCTGGCGCCGGCCTGGAGCCGGCCGCTGCTGGTGCGCATGCCCGAAGTGCGCCGTGCCATCGACCTGCCTTTCCAGCATGGCGAGCTGAATCTGCGGGGGCGCTACCGGCTGGGGCATTCGCTGCGCAAGGAAGGCTACGAGCAGGTGATCGTGCTGCCCAATTCCTTCAAGTCGGCGCTGCTGACCCTGTTCGTGCGCAGCGGGCGACGCACTGGCTGGCGCGGAGAATCCCGAGGCCTGCTGCTCAACGACGTGCGGGATCTGGACGAGAAGGCGTTGCCGCTGATGGTGCAGCGCTTCGTGGCACTGGGGCGGGATGCCGGAGCCGCGCTGCCCGCGCCGCTGCCGCGCCCGCGCCTGGTGACGCAGCCCGATGACGTGCAGGCAGCGCTGAGCGCGCTGGGTCTGAACCGGGAGCGGCCCGTGCTGGTGATCTGTCCTGGCGCGGAATTCGGCGACGCCAAGCAGTGGCCCGCGCAGCACTATGCCAGCGTTTGCACTGACCGCATCGCCGCCGGCTGGCAGGTATGGATTCTGGGCTCGGCGAAAGATGGCGCCGTGGCGACACAGATTCGCAACGCGCTGCCCGCAGACGCGCAGGCACTCTGCCAGGACCTCACGGGCAGAACCTCGCTGGCGCAGGCCATTGACGTCATGTCCGTGGCCACGGCGGTCGTCAGCAATGACTCCGGGCTGATGCATGTGGCTGCAGCGCTGGGACGGCCGATTGTGGCGCTGTATGGTTCGACGTCGGCGGACTTTACTCCGCCCTTGGCAGATAACGTACAATTGCTGGCAATCGACATTGCATGCCGCCCCTGCTTCGAACGCACCTGCCCGCTGCAGCACAAACGCTGCCTCGTGGATCTCTCGCCCACCCTGGCGCTGAGCGCGCTGGATCAGGTACTGGCGCAGGCCAATGCCAGCCCAATTACCGTCGCCGGGGAGCGCAACGCATTTTGCGAGTCTTGATCGTCAAGGTGTCTTCACTTGGAGATGTCATCCACACCCTTCCCGCCGTCACCGATGCGCGCCGCGCGAACCGACGCCTGGAGTTCGACTGGGTGGTGGAAGAGAATTTCGTGGAAGTGCCCGGCTGGCATCCCGCCGTCGGGCGCGTGATTCCCGTCGCCTTGCGGCGCTGGCGCAAGAATGTGCTGGGCACGCTGCGCAGCGGCGAGTTCTCGGCGTTTCGCAAGGACATCAAGCGCGAACACTATGACCTGGTGATCGATGCCCAGGGGCTCATCAAGAGCGGCTTCATCAGTCGCCTGTCCCGGGGGCTGACCGTGGGCCTGAGCGACAGCACCGCCCGCGAGCCCCTCGCCACCCTGTTCTACAACAAGGTCTATTCCGTGCCCCGCAACGAGCACGCCGTGCAGCGCGTGCGGGAGCTGTTCTCGCGGGCGCTCAATTACAGTATCGACGCGCAAGACGCCAGCACCATCGACTACGGCCTCGACCTGCGCCGCATGGGCATGAGCCCCAAGCTGGCGCCCAGTGGCATGCTGGTGTTTCTGCATGGCACCACGTGGCCCACCAAGCACTGGCCCCTGCAGTACTGGAAGGAACTGGCGCTGCTGGCGACACAACAGGGCTATACAGTGCGCCTGCCCTGGGGCAGCGATGTCGAGAAACAGCGGGCGCAGGACATTGCCCAGGGCATTCCCGGCGTGAGCGTTCTGGAACGCCAGACACTGACAGGCATGGCGCGGCAGATTGCGCTGGCCGACGGGGTGGTGGCGGTGGACACGGGCCTCGGACATCTGGCGGCGGCCCTCGCCACGCCGGCGGTATCCTTGTATGGCGCCACCAATCCAGGGCTGTCAGGCACCTATGGAAGACATCAGGCCCATCTGTCATCCACGCTGGCCTGCGCGCCCTGCATGAGCAAGACCTGCACCTACACGGGCGAGGCACTGGGCGTCGAGCCAGCCTGTTACAGCACGCATCCTCCCGCCGCCGTCCTGACCAACCTGCAGACACTGATGGCGGCCCGGCCACTGAACGTGGTGCTGACACCATGACGCTGGCCTTTCTCATCTACGCGTATTTTCCCTATGGCGGCCAGCAGCGCGACTTTCTGCGCGTGGCACTGGCCTGTGTGGCGCGTGGACACAAGGTGGTGGTCTATACGATGAAGTGGGACGGGCCGGTGCCGGACGCCCTGGAAATCAATCTGCTGTCGGTGAAGTCCTTTCGCAATCACATGCGCTACGAGCGCTTCGCCACGCAGGTGCAGAAGCGCTTGCGCGAGTCGCCCGTGGATGCCGTGATCGGCTTCAACAGGATGCCCGGCCTGGATGTCTACTTCGCCGCCGACCCCTGTTTCGCCGAGCGGGCCTTGAAGGAACGGGCCTTCTATTATCGCTTCACGCCGCGCTACCGGCACTTCCTGCGCTTCGAGCAGGCCGTGTTCGGCCCGCAGTCCCGCACCGAGGCGCTGCTGCTCTCGCCCCTGCAGCGGCAGCAGTTCGCGCATCACTATCCGCAGAGCGTGGCGCGGCTTCACGATATTCCGCCAGGCATCGGTCGCGACCGTCAGGCGCCGGACAATGCGGCGCAAGTGCGTGCCGCGTTCCGCGCCGAGCACGGACTGAATGCCGGCCACCTGGCCGTGCTGCAGATTGGCTCGGGCTTCGTGGTGAAGGGCGTGGACCGTTCGCTGCGTGCCATCGCCTCGCTGCCAACGGCGGTGCGCACCCGCGTGCGCTATTTTCTGGTGGGGCAGGACAAGCCGGATCGCTTCCAGCGCCTGGCCGCCCGCCTGGGCATCGCGCAGCAGTGCGTGTTCCTGAGCGGGCGTGACGATGTGCCGCGCTTCCTGCTGGGCGCCGACCTGCTGCTGCACCCTGCCTACAGCGAGAGCGCCGGCTATGTGCTGCTGGAAGCGGTGGTCGCGGGCCTGCCCGTGCTCACCACCGACACCTGTGGCTATGCGTTCCATATTCTGCAGGCCGGGGCAGGGGAGGTCTGTGAGTCGCCCTTCAGTCAGGACGATCTCAATGGCCGGCTGCTGCGCATGCTTACCAGCGCCGAGCGCTCCCTGTGGCAGCGCAGCGGCATCGATTACGGCCAGCGCGAGGATCTGTACAGCATGCCCGAGACCGTCGCCGCCATGATCGAGCAGTTCGCGCAACAGCGCCGTGAACAGCGAGGTGCCGTGTGACTCTCTATCTGCGCGAAGACTTCGCCCGGGCCTGGCAGGGGCGCGACCCCTTCGCCGAGGTCGATGCGCTGCAGGGGCAGATCTACCGCAATGTCAAAGGCCGCCGCACGCTGCAGTTCGAGTTCGAAGGGCGTGCCTATTTCGCCAAGATCCACCACGGCATTGGCTGGGGCGAGATCCTCAAGAATCTGCTGACACTGCGTCTGCCGATTCTGGGTGCCGAGAACGAGTGGCAGGCTGTGGCGCGACTCACACAACTGGGCGTGGCCACCATGACGGCGGTGGCCTACGGGAGTCGCGGCTGGAATCCGGCGCGGCGCCTGTCCTTCATCGTCACCGAGGCCCTGGAACACACCATCAGTCTTGAAGAGTATTGCGCGCGCTGGGTGCAGCAGCGGCCACCGCTGGCCCGCAAATGGCAGCTGGTGGACGCGCTGGCCGGCATCAGCCGCACGCTGCATCAGCACGGCATCTGTCATCGCGATTACTACCTCTGCCATTTTCTGCTGCACGACGCTGCGGCATTCGAGGCGGGTGCACAGCCCCGGCTGTCGCTGATTGACTTGCACCGAGCGCTGATCGACAACAAGCTGCCCCGGCGCTGGGTGATCAAGGACGTCGCGGGCCTGTATTTCTCGGCGCTGCATGTGGGCCTGAGTCGCCACGACTTCCTGCGCTTCGTGAAGCGCTACAGTGGCAAGTCGCTGCGGGAGGCCTTCACCCAGGACGCCGCGTTCTGGAATGACGTGCAGCGCAAGGCCATGCAGCTGGACAAGAAGATCAATCACTGAGATGCGCCCATGATCAACAGTCTCGACACCCATGCATTGTTCGCCCAGGGCCGTGAGCTGGCCTTGCCCGCGACGCTGCCGGTGTGTCTGGCAACGGCGCCGGACAAGGTCGAGACACTGACACTGCTGCAGACGTTCCGCGTGCTGCCCGGCAAACGCATCGTGGCGCTGGGCCGCTGGCAGGACACACTGGCAGTGGTGAAGATATTCTTCGCCCGCAATCGCTGGGAGCAGCATGTGTCCCGCGAAGTGGAGGGCATCGGACTGCTGGTGAGTGCCGGGCTGCCCACACCAGCGCTGCTGGCCTGGGGCCAGTGTCTGGATGGTGAGAGCGGCTTCGTGCTGACGGAGTATCTTGCAGACAGCGAGAGTGTGCGTGCGCGCTGGGAACGCAGCGCCAGTGAGGAGCGCGACACGCTGCTGCGGGATGTCGTGACACTGATCGCCCGCAGCCATGCACAGGGCCTGGTGCAGAAGGATCTGCATCTGGACAATTTCCTGCTGCAGGGGCAGGCGCTGTTCCTGCTCGACGCCGCGGCCCTGGAGAAACATGCTGGTGACGCCGAAGGCGTGGACAACGTCAATTCGCTGCGCAATCTGGCCCTGTTCTTCGCGCAGTTTCCGCTGCGCAATGATCCGCAGGTGCCCGCGCTATATGCCCATTACCGAGCCCTGCGGCCGGGGGCGCAGCTGAGTCCGGATGCCGGCGTACTGACGGCGCTGCTGCACAAGAAGCGCATGGCGCGCCTGAAGCTGGTGATGAACAAGCTGTTCCGCGAGACTACGGCCAATGTCTGTGAGCAGAGCTGGTCGCGCTTCCTGGTGTATCGCCGCGAGCTCGCGTCGCCGGGCTGGCAGGCCTTGCGCGCCGATCCGGACCGCGCCATGGCGAGGGGCGTCATGCTCAAGGACGGCAATTCCTCCACCGTGGTGCGCCTGGACATCGACGGCCGTGCCGTGGTGGTCAAGCGCTACAACCTCAAGTCGTGGTGGCATGTGCTGAAACGCCTGTTCTTTCCCACCCGTGCCTGGCACAGCTGGCGCAATGCCCACATGCTGGAGCTGCTCGGCATCGCCACGCCCACGCCACTGCTGTTGCTGGAGCGCCGCATCGGCCCTCTGCGCCGGGTGGCCTGGTTCGTCGCCGATCACGTGGAGGGCAGGGATGTGCAGCAACTGCTGCAGGATGTGCCGGTGGACAGCGCCGTGTGGCAGCAGGCCATGACACAGTTTCAGGACTTGTTCAGCGCCCTGCGTGCCCATGGCATCGTGCATGGCGACACCAAGGCCACCAATTTTCTCCACACTCCGGCGGGCCTGCAGGTGCTCGATCTGGACGCCATGCGGCAGGAGCCGGATGCACGCCGCTTCCGCCGCGCCAGCGCCAGCGACCTGCAGCGCTTCGCCAGAAACTTTGCAGAACATCCCGCGCAGCACAAAGCCGTCCAGGCCATGCTGGCGCAGGTGCTGCTGGACAACGATTACGACATTCACACGCAAGACAAAGGGGCATGATGGGACACATAACACTCGGACTTTCCGGCGCACTGGGCCACGACGCCTCGGCTGCGCTGTTCATCGACGGCGAACTGGTGGCGGCCGTCGAAGAGGAACGTCTGGTCAGACGCAAGCACGCCAAGGGCTTCATGCCACGGGAGTCGGCACGCTTCTGCATTCGTGCCGCGAAGATCAAGCCCCGCGACATCGACACGGTGGCGGTGTCCTGCGCGCCCATCTCCATTTTCAGCCGCGCGCGCTGGCATTACGCGCGCCGCCACTGGTATGCGCCAGACCGCGCCCTCGATGCGCTGTTCAATGGCAATCGCCGCTACCGGCGCTACGTGCACGAGATTCGCGGGCTCATGGAAGAGTTGCGGATTCCCTGGCACAAGGTGAAGTTCGTGCCGGTGCAGCACCAGCTGGCCCACGCCAGCAGCGCCTATCACATGAGCGGCTTCGAAGACAAAACCGCCATCCTCACCATCGACATGAAGGGCGAGTACGCCTCGATGTTTCTGGGCTATGGCGAGAAGGGTCGCATCACCCGCGTCAAGGAATTCTACGATCCCGACTCCCTGGCCGGCATGTATGGCGCCATCACCGACTACCTGGGCTTCGACATGCTGGACGGTGATGCCAAGGTGATGGGCATGGCCACCCACGGCGATCCGGAAAAATACGATCTGAGTTCGCTGGTGCACTGCGACGGCAAGCACTTCCAGCTCAATACCAAGCTGATCGGCACTGTCGGATTGCGCCGCTTCAAGTACAAGAACCGCGGGCATTTCTTCAGCAAGAAGCTGATCGAGCTGCTGGGGCCACGCCGCGCGGGCGAGCTGATTCAGGACCCTTATGTGCACTATGCCGCGAGCATTCAGAAGATGTACGAGGACTGCACGGTGCAGCTGGTGACGCATTATCTTTCCGACATCATCAGGCACAACGGGCGTCTGGTATTTGCAGGCACTGGTGCGCTGAACATCAAGCTCAATCAGCGCCTTGCCGAGCTGCCCTGGGTGAAGGAGTTGTATGTGCCGGTGTCGCCGGGCGACTCGGGCACTGCCATCGGCGCGGCGGCCTATGCCTTGTCGAAGCAGAACGTGCCGGTCGTCCCGCGGCGCAATCCCTATCTGGGGCCGCGCTATACCACAGAGCGTTGCGCACGGGCCTGCGAGCAGCACCGCGAGAAACCGATCATCGAGATTCTGCACAACCCCGCCAAACGTGCCGCGCAGTTGCTGGGCGAAGGCAAACTGGTCGGCTGGTTCCAGAACCGCATGGAATTCGGGCCGCGGGCACTGGGCAATCGCAGCATTCTGGCCAACCCGTTTGTGGAGGGTGCGGTGGAAGAAGTGAACAGGAAGATCAAGTTCCGCGAAGGCTGGCGCGCTTTT